>JBOGJX010000208.1:0-5395 GCA_050745285.1 Terriglobia bacterium | reverse complement strand
CGCTTTGCTCGAGAACCGCTGGGTCCAAACACCCCTTCAACCGCAGAGCGGCCGGAATGTTATAGAAGCTCTTTCCCGGGGTCAGCCGATCCAGAAACCACAACCGCTGTTGCGCAAACGAGCAGGGGAATGCGTAGGCATCTCGTGTCATGATCGTTCCTTTGGGATTGCTGGTTAGCTCTTTTATACCCTATTTTGGGCCACTTCGCACGGCAAGAGATTTAACAGCTCTCTATGTTCGTGTACCCCTGCGGGTCTGTGGGCAGGTAGAAACATGAGGGGTGTAAGTCCGATTCACAAACAGGAACAAACTGTGTTACAGATTGCCATCACCGTGAGGAGAGAGAAATCATATGCCTGGTTCAAGTGTGTGACTCAGATCCATGGTGATAGAACGGACCACCTGACCTTCGCAATCATTCAAATAGAGATGTCCGCCGGGAAACGTGCGGAGCACGAATGTGCTGCTTGTCTGTTCCGCCCAGGCGGAGAGGCCGTCCCGGCTGATTTTGCGGTCCTCCAGCCCTCCTAACGCCGAAATGGGGCACTGCAACGGAGTATCGGCCTTGTAGACGTAGCTCTCGCATAATTCGAAGTCCGCGCGTAGCGTGGGTAGAATTAGGTCCATATACTCCGGATGAGCGATGATTTCTTCGGGAGCGCCTTCGAGCATGCTCATGCGGTCAACAAATTCGGGCCAAGGCAACCCGTGCAGGCGCGCTGCCGGAGCCGGGATCTGCGGCGCCCGGTGTCCGGACGCAAACAGATGGATGGGCAGCAAGTTAGGCGAGCGGCGAAGAGATCGAGTCAGCTCGAAACTGATCAGAGCGCCCATACTGTGGCCGAAAAGCGCGAACGGCCGATCCATTTCGGGGACCAGCGCTTCGGTCAGAGCTTCGACCAAAGAATTCAAATCCGTGAATGCTTGCTCATTGATGCGCCCCTCGCGTCCTGGCAACAGCACCGGACAAATTTCGATTTCGGGAGGGAAATAGGAAGCCCACCGGAAGTATCGCGATGCGCCGGCGCCGGCGTAAGGCAGGCAAAACAGCCGGAGCTGCGCGTCGGGATTCGGCCGCCGTGAAAGAAATAAGCCACGCATACTCATCCGTCTATAGCCACTGCGGAGGCACAAGGCAATGCGAAGAGAAATTACCCCGTTTTCGGGAAAAAAGAAAGTGGTTGATCCGGTTGAGGCCCTCCCCGCCTTTCTGCTGGCGATGAGGGTGTCGTCTTTTTCTTTCGATGAGTCTCAGTAGAGTCTTGTGCAGCGGCGGAGCCTGCCGGACCGCTTCCGCGCTGAGTTGAAAATCTCGTTCCAGCCTGGCTTGGATCGTTGCGGAGCGCTGAAACGGGTCGAGGGCCTCTTTCCGGCGCCGGCGCCGGAGTCCGGCGATACATCCGGCGATACGAACGGTTGACAAGCGAAGGACGTTGGAATTATAACGTGGGGGATAGTTCACCTATGGTCGGCAAAAAGCTTCCATCCGTCGTCTGGGCGCCTCCTCCCGCAAAATTCGATCTTCCCGAGGACGAGGTCCACGTCTGGCGTGCGAGCCTTAATTATGGGCCGGAGGCTCTTCGACGCTTCGAAGGCACGCTTGCGCCTGATGAAGTATCTAGAGCGGCACGATTCGTATTTCCACGGGACCGGGACTTGTTCATTGCGGCAAGAGGCATCTTGCGGGACCTAATAGGCGCCTATCTGAAGGAGCCTGCGGCCATGCCCACGTTCGATTATGGACGCTGCGGCAAGCCCGCCCTTCGTGCGGAGAGGGACCACCCCCCCTTGCGTTTTAACCTGTCGCATTCGCATGGTATGGCGCTGTATGCCTTTGCTGAAGCGCGCGAGGTTGGTATTGATATCGAGTTCATCAGGCCCGGCTTTGGCGGCATGGAAGTCGCGGAACGATTTTTCTCCGCGAGCGAGGTCTCGGACCTGCATGCCTTGCCGCTGGACTTGCGGGCCCACGGATTCTTCGCTTGCTGGACCAAAAAGGAGGCTTATGTCAAAGCCTGCGGCGCCGGTCTCCAAATACCGCTCGATAGTTTTGATGTTTCACTCACGGCCACCCGGCCTGAAGAACTGCTGGATCCTTGTAATCTCATCTGGACCTTACAGTCTTTCCAGCCGGCAGCGCAATTCATCGCGGCTGTTGCCGGCCATGGAACCGGCTGGCAAATACGCTTCTTCGAATGGCTCGCCTGAACGTTAACGTATCGACAGCCGAAAATATGTAGCGCTCTGGCCTGCTAAATGCCAAAGGCGCGCGGCAAACTTGGGAACCAGGAAAACCCGGGTGCTACGTGGCCTTCTTGACTCCCACCTCTGACTCCTTGGCCGCGGGGCACGAAACGAGCCAAAGTAGTCCTTGCGCACTTTCGGTGCAAGCTTGACAGGCCCCGGCCGGCACAAGGTGCTGGGTTATAATCCAGTGGTATGGGATTAATCAAAGCGGGAACCCGGCGGTCTGCTTCTTGCAGGCGCAGAGGATGGACCATCGCTTGGCTTTTGTTCGCGTTTGCGATTACGGGCCTTCCAAGCGATTACTGTTCCACCCAAGAGGCGCCGCAACCCAAGTCACAGTACCAGCAGCTTCTGGCTCGCGCTCAGCAACTCGCCGATGCCAAGGATTATGCGGGAGCGGCAAAGGCCTACGAGCAGCTCCTCCGTATCGCGCCCGATTCACTCCAGTCGCTCAATAATCTGGGAGTCCTTGACGCTCACCTGGGCAAGTACCCCCAAGCAGCGCAGGCGTATGAACGCGCCTTGCGCCTTCATCCCGGCTCATTTCCTCTGTTGGTGAACTTAGGCCTCGCCTATTTTAAGGGTGGAAATTATCGCGCCGCCATCAAGTCTCTTACAAGCGCCGTTTCCATCCAGCCGGACAACTTTCAGGCGCGTACACTTCTCGGAATGGCATACTATGGGGCAAAAGATTTCAACGGCGCGAGTGGTGAATTCGAAAAGCTCATTGCCGCAAAACCAAACAACGCAACGCTTCAATACTTGCTGGCCGAAAGTTATCTGCGAAGCGGCCAGGATCAGAAGCTACTTCATTACTTCGAGCAGATGCTTCGCCAGTCTCCCGGCTCCGTGACGATTCATATGCTCATGGGAGAGGCCGATGACGGCCTCGACCGCACAGACCAGGCTATCAAAGAATTCAAAGCCGCCGCTGCCCTTACTCCCAACCAGCCGGATGTGAATTTTGGCCTGGGGTATCTCTATTGGAAAAACCGCCAGTATGACCAGGCCTCCAAGGCATTCCAGAGAGAGATTGAAGCCGGTGGCGACGTGGCGAAGTCGGAAGCCTACCTGGGAGACATCGCGCTAAAGCAAGGAAAGCCCCGCCAGGCGCGCGCTTGGGCCGAGCAAGCGACCCGCGCGTTTCCTAAGATGCGCATCGCACATTACGACTTGGGCATACTCGACGCACAAGACAAGCAGTACGGCAAGGCCGAAACGCAATTGCAAGAAGCAATCCGGCTCGATCCCTCGCGAGTTGAGGGGCGCTACCGGTTGGCCCAAGTTTATCGCGCCGAAGGCAAAACATCTCTCGCTGAGGCTGAGCTCAAAGCTGTTTCAGGTATCCATCAGAAGCAGGGAGAAAAACTGTTCAAGGAGATTTCAGGCGGACCCTCCGCTTCGAATTGACGGCAAGGCTGTCCATCTCATCTTTTTACGGCTCCATTGCAACTTACCTGATACATTCCTATAATCACAAATGTCATTTGTGCTTCGTTGGTCTCTCAACCTAATGAGGATTACAAACTATAGTGACATCACTGATCGTAGCGGCGGCGTCCCGCCGCCGGTTTTGCGCGGCTCAGAGAATGCCGCCACGGCAAAAGGCGCCGCTATAATTTGTAGTCCGCACTAATTATCAATGCCGGGATTGAGTGATCTTTGGGCTGCCTCCCCGACGTAACGGCCTGGATTCCTCACCCTATCAAGACGGCATGGCGCGCAGCCGGAGCACCAAGACTGGAACTGGTCATGAAGAGTAACCGGGTTACCATCCGGGATGTGGCTCGCGAGGCGGGCGTCTCAACGGCCGCTGTTTCGCAAGCCTTCAATTCAAACGGCCGCCTTAGCGAGCAGACCCGTCACAGGGTGCTGGCGGTTGCGCGCCATCTTAAATACCATCCCAACCGTCATGCGAGGAATCTCGCGGCGAAGAGCACGCGAACCCTGGGCATTGTCGTGTCCGACATCGAAAACCCCTTTTTCGCCGTGGTGATGAAGAATTTCGAAGCCAGGGCGCGCCACTACGGCTTTGAGGTTATTGCCAGTGAAACCAGCTATGAATTGCCGCTGATGAGGCGCGCGGCTGAACGCATCATGGAGCAGGATGTGAGCGGCGTGGCAATATTTACCTCGGAAATGAGCTCCGCATGGCTCGAAGAAATTGTGTGCCGTGATATTCCCGTGGCCTGCTTCGATCTGGATTTCGTGTCAGAGCGCGCAAGCAACGTAAAGGTCAACTACGTCTCCGGCATGCGGCAGTTGATCGAACACCTCTATTCTCTGGGGCACCGGCACATTGCGTATGCCGGAGGACGACGCAAGTTAAAAAACATTCTGTCGCGCCACGAAGCGTACCTGCAGTCGATTGCATGTTTGGGCCTTGAGCCGGGGCCCGTATTCACAGGGAACCAACGGCTTGACGGCGGCTACTCGGCGGGCGTGTCTATCCTGGGGTTGACTTCACGGCCGACGGCTGTGGTGGCCGTAAACGATCTCACCGCAGTAGGCCTGATCAACGCATTCGCTGAAGGTGGATTGAATGTTCCGCGTGACATTTCCGTCGCTGGATTCGATAACACATATTTGGCCGCATATTTTGTCCCCAGGCTCACCACCGTGGATATGCATCCGGACATTCTCGGCCGGACTGCGGCCGATGCTTTGCACGATTCCATTAGCTCGCCGAACGGAGGGGGCAAAGAGTATGCCATCAAGATTGACCTCGTCGTTGGTAAGTCCACAGGTCCCGCGCCCGACCGCATAAAATGACTTTCTCGTTTCCTGAAGTGGCAAACAACGCTTCCCATTTGAGACATCAAGGCCGACGGCCACGCAAGCAGCATTTGCCCGCGTCCACCCCTTCCCTGCAGCGGTAAAGCTGGTAAGAAACAACTGGGGGCTCGACCTGAGCTTCCACGAAATTCTTCAAATTCTCAGCGTGACGATCTTGAAAAAGAGCCCCATTTTGCAGGCCTTTCCTGACTTCGATGATAAAACCTAGGACTGCGGTTCGCCCTGCCAACTGCAACTATTCAACTGATGGGACAGCGCCGATTATAAACATATGTAGTGAGTCAGTTTGATGTAGGGGCGGCTTTAGGCCGCCACAAAATGGCGGGGTAAACCCGCCGCTACGCCTCAAAC
>JBOGJX010000207.1:0-8154 GCA_050745285.1 Terriglobia bacterium | reverse complement strand
GGCGTGCTCCTCGCTCACTGTTTTGACCGCTGCCTTTAACGCCAATTCAGAGCGAATTTCAAGGGGCAGATCAAACACATTGGGCGGGGGTTCGCTCAGGGTTTATCGTATTGCGTAAGCATGGCCTTATAAACTTCCAAGTTTATTATACGGAGCTTGCCCTCTTTCTCAAAGGCAATGACGGCGGGAGTCTCGCCGGAATTGTCAAACAGAATCCATGAATCCGCCAGTTGCCGGTATTGGACCAGGAAATTCCTGGTCGACCGGTCGAAACGCCGCCGGGCCACAAGTTCAGGGACATCATGGCCGCCTTCCAGAACCCGTCCCTTGATCCTGGACAATGCCAGGCTGACACTCGGCGCCCAAAGAAAGAAAACGTGCACGGTATATCCGCTTTTCTGAAGACGGCGAGTTGGGGAGTGCGATGACCAGCGGCTTTCACGTGGCCAAACGCGGATCGAACCAAAACCGGGCGGGTTTGCCCACCCGGAGTTTAACAAAGTCAGGATGGCGCGGGTTCAGGAGAAAGTTACGTTCTGCGGGGATGGTCGCGCTCGGAACCTGAAGCACCGCTGAGGCGCCGGACGCGGCCCAAGCGTCTCCAATATCCTGAACTTTATGGGGTGGGGGATCAACTCGCCATTGTCTTGGCAGCTCCGCCGGGTCAACGCGGGTCACCAGGCGTTCATCGATTGCTACATCAAACACCACATACGCATCGAGCAACTCTGGCGCGTCAAAATGAACGATGATCTCCAGCGCAGCGAGAGACTGAGACTCAGCCGTGTAAACCATCGCCACGCCGGGGCGGTTCCAGCGCCCTCCGTATCGTCGCGCGCCTTCACCGTCGAAGGCGTTTCTGGCCAGCTTCCGCTTCACGATCCGCCAGGCGGAAACCGTCACGAAACGACTCCGTGCTCAAGCTGGCCGATGAGGTTCTCAACCTCCCTCGCTCCCAACTCAGTGCGCGAGTACTCCAAAGGGTTTTCGTTGCCGAGCGCCCTCCTCGGGCGGGTTAACCAGGCGACAGCCTGCGCGACCCTCCCCTCAAACAGTTCCACCGCCTTTTCGAAAACGAACGAAACGCGCAGCAGGCGCTCAGACTCATCCGGAGCGAGCTTGCCAGCCGCTTTGCGCCGCGCGAGCGTCCGCTCCGGGATGTCCAGGACGGAAGCGATCAGCGATATTGCCAACCCCGTTTGCGCGCCGAAAGATTCGAGCGACTTGAATGGCAATCCGCGCTCAACACGGCGAACCAGCCCGGGTGTGCCTGTGGCGGCCAGGCCCAGGCTCGCGCCCCTCGTTTTGAAGTGAACCCGCGGTTCGCGGGGAGCGTGCTGCGGCGTGGAGCTCGGCGCGCCCATTAAAAGGTTGCCCATGTCTTGATGATATGGTGGTGCCTGCCAATATGTCAAGAATTTTCTGCCATGTGGCAGGTTGGGGGAAAGAGAACGGCGGAACATGAAGTAGTGGGCGCACGCCACGGTCCAAGCTGGGCCAAATAATGTGCCCGATCCTCGGAGGCGCCGTGCGGCGTTTGCCGCTTGCTGCTTCGTGGGGCGCTGCTTGCTGCGCCCAAAAAGCAGGAGCCTCCGGGTTCTTCCTTGACCAGGAGAAAAGCCGCAGAGTTTCAAAAGCAAAACCCTGCGCTACATCCTTTACGTTTTCTGCCTTCTGCCTACTGTTTAGCCCCTGCCTGTTTTTCGACGGTGGGGAGAATGTAGGTTGTCAGGAGCGTGTCATACTCCTGCTGAACGTCGTCTGTGATTGGAGAAGAGGAGGGAGGGTGGTCATCGGTGGCGAGAAGATAAAGGTCTCCCGTTTGGCCGAACGGCCCGCCATTGATTTTTTCGAACTCCTCTGTATCCTGGTTCGCGTAGTTGAATATCTGTTCAGGCGTGTAAGTTGAGAGTTGCTGCGAGGTCAGTTTGGAGACGCTTCGGGCGTGGATGGTGAAGCGGCCGAAATAGAGGTCCTTATTATAAATCACATGCAAGACGCGCTGGAACTGTTGGCCCGGCTTCGAGGGATCGGTGTAAATATCCGCCAGGAGGTAAATATCCAGCTTGCCGCTCATCGACTGATCGAGAATCTGATACAGTCGCGCCGTGGGACCGTTCGCGGAACCGGACTCCTTCTTGTGTTTCCTCGGCGCGGCCCGCAGGGGCGATGGGCCGCATAACGCCACGCCCACAACCGCAAGGACGCCAATCAGACCCATTCCACGAACGCAAGCCGGTCTCTTCATGTTCCCCTCCCGCAGAACCATCCTGGCCGCGCCTTAGCGCGTAGGAAGCATCGCCTTTTCTGGATCAGGTCCTGCTGGTTAAATTTTGCCTGGAGCATACTAACCCCATTCTGGGCCGTATTACAAGGGAATTAGGGAGGGAGTAGCCACGCCGCCACGCTGTGCTCAACTGCGGGGATTACTCGCCGCAGGCGGGCAGAAGATCAGCAAAAACAAAGCCATCCCTCTCGATGGTCTCGCCGGTTATCACGGGAATCGGCTTCCGGAACATAGGGCCCCCGAAGCAGAAGGTGTGAAACTCGCCGTTTTCGCCGCAAGGATCGATGGATGGGGGCAACGCTGCGAGCAGGGATTCATCGAATAATGCGCCGGCAAAGCCTCGGTCAAGCTTCTTGGGATCAACACAAGTCAGGTAGGCTCTGAGGCCGCACGCAACCATCTCATGGGCGAGACTTGAAGTTTCCATGCCCCAGAGGGGGAACAACGGGGTGATGCCGGTCCCGGCAAGTTTCTCCTCGCGATAGCGGCGAACATCTTCGAGGAAAAGATCGCCGAAGGCGATGTGGCTAACACCTTGATCGTGCGCGCGCGCCACAGCCCGCGCCATGGCTTCTTCATAAGCAGAATTCGGGCACGGCCAAGGAAGCGGAATAACAACCAGGGGCAGCCCTAGCGATTCAGCCTGCTGGCGAACCAATGCTTCACGGACAGCGTGCATGGCTACCCGGCCGTGAGTGGTATTGAAGGTGGTCAAGAGGGCCGTCACGTCGACCTCAGCTTGCCGCCGAATGGTTTCCAAAGCCCAGGCACTATCCTTGCCGCTACTCCAGGAAAGCCACGCCTTACGCTTCATGATCATGGGCAATCACCTTCCACACTCATTGCCGTTTTGAAAGTGAAATGGAATCAGGAACGGCGATTCAGGCCGACCTCAAGGTATGGCTTAAAGTCAGCGTGCGAAAGCCGAATAACGCACGGTGGCGACGGCATCCTCGTCGCTTGTATCTTGGTTTTTGCCCTTGCTTCTATCATCGCCGTTGTCACCCCCGCGAACGCGGGGGTCCCGGCTCCTCGTCAGCCAGCGGGATTCCCGCTTTCACGGGAATGACAACGGCGGCGAGGACGTCACCGCTACAGCCGCAGCGGCAGCGCTTGTTCAATACAATAGATATTTTCTTCTCATCTCGAGAAACGGATGAAGCTCCGCCTCCCAATGGAGCGCGATCGAGCGTGGATCATGACCGGCCTTAATCGCATCGACCACTTCGCGCGAGCCAATCAATTTAAGCGACGGATCAAGCTTGAAGTCATTCGGGTAAAGGTGGATGAGCGCCGCGGCCACTTCCATGCCCAGCTCCGGCGAATCAAGAGCGCGACGGTCGAGCACTTGAAGATTCACGCCGTGGCATACCTCGCCCTTGAACTTCGCGGCGTTGGGGGTGAAGTCCACGGGGACAAAGCGCACGCCTTGAATCCGGCGTCCATTCAAGTAACCGGCGAGCGCACGCCCGTCAATCCAAGGCGCGCCCACTACTTCAAAGGGCGTATCCGTTCCCCGCCCGACGCTGATGTTCGAATATTCGATCATGCCGAGCCCGGGATAGAGAATTTCCTCCGTCAGGTTGCGCAAGTTGGGCGACGGGTTTACCCAGGTTAATCCCGTTTCGTCAAACCAATCGTCCCGGCGCCAGCCCTTCATCTTGATCACGCGCAGGTCCGCGCCGATGTGGTTTTCCTGATTAATCATTGCCGCCAGCTCGCCCATCGTCATGCCAGTGCGCACGGGCATCGGAAAGGCGCCCACGAAGGAGACAAGATCATGGTCAAGCATGGGCCCCTCAACCACCGCGCCGTTAATGGGGTCGGGCCGGTCAAGCACAAACATGGGAATGTGGTATTGGGCCGCGGCCTGGAGCCCATACTCCATGGTCGTGATGAAGGTGTAGTAGCGCACGCCCACGTCCTGAATGTCATAAACGAGCGCGGTGAGTCCCTTCATCATCTCCGGGGTAGGGTGGCGCGTGGCCCCGTAGAGGCTGTAGACGGGCAGGCCCGTGGCGGGGTCACGCGTCGAAGCCACGTTGCCTTCCGCCGTCCCATAGAGGCCGTGCTCGGGGCTGAAAATGGCTTTGAGTTTCAGGCCGGGAGCGTGGGCGAGCACGTCAATCGTGCGCTGGCCGTTGAGGTCGCGCCCCGAAAGGTTGGTGATCAGCCCGAGGTGAAGTCCCTGCAGCGGCTCGAAGTATTCGTCTTCGAGCACGGCAATGCCGGGCTGCACGGGGTCCTCGTGCAGGCGGGGCGCGCGAAAGCCGTAGAGAAGCTCGTAATAGCCGGTTTCAGAGAGGCGGCTTTCCAATTCCTGCTGCGTTGGCATACGCCCAAACGCCGCCGCGGCGATGCTCGCAATTTTCGCGCGCAGCGGGATCACGTTGCCATGCGCCCCAGCATGGACGGCGTTCGTAAGAATGATGACGTAGGTTTTCGAAAACGGGTCGATCCATATGGCAGTACCGGTCCAGCCGGTGTGGCCGAAGGAGCCCACTGGGAAAAGCTCTCCTCGGTTTGAGGAAAAAGCCGTGTCAATATCCCAGCCCAGTCCGTGTACGGCGATCGCGCCGGGCGGCGTGGCGGGTGTCGTCATTTTCGTCACCGTCATCGGGCTTAGGACGCGGATGCCATGATAAATGCCCCCGTTCAAAATCATCTGCGCGTAAATGGCAAGATCATCCACGGTTGAGTAGAGCCCGGCATGGCCGGCCACGCCACCCATGCGGTAGGAGGTGGGATCATTCACTGCATACCAGGGCGTCATCTCGTTTTTCTGGTCCGGCGGCTGCGTCGGCGCAATGTGATCGTGCAGACTCTCGGGCGGGTTAAACATGGTGTGATTCATCCCGAGCGGCTTGTAAATATGGCGCTCGCAATAGACGTCGAGCGTTTCACCGGAAATCCGGCGCACCAACTCGCCGAGCGTCTCAAAATTCACGTCGCTATAAATGAAGCGCAGGCCGGGAGGGATGATGGGGTGCGCCGCAACGATCAGCTTCATGGCCGTGTCGTAACCCGACCAAGGCTCGACCAGCGGCAAATCCGGGGGCATGCCCGAATAATGGGTGAGCAGCTCGCGCACCGTGATCGAACCCTTCCCATTCTCGCCGAATTCTGGCCAGTAGTCCGCGACCGGATCGTCGAGGCGGATTTTCCCCTGCTCGAACAGTTGCATCACCGCCGGCGTGGTGGCCGTCACCTTGGTGAGCGAGGCCAGATCAAACATCGTGTCCACGGTCATGGGAGAATCGTGCGGGATGCGCGTGCGGTAGCCAAACGCCCGCCGGTAGACCACCTTGCCGCCGTGGCCGATCAGCACCACCGCGCCGGGGCATTGACCCTCGCGGATGGCCTGCTCAACCAGAGGCGCGATGGAGTCGAGTGATGACGACTGCTGGGCCGGCTGCGCGCCGCGCGGGAGCGCCACAGACGCCGCGGCAAGAAACAGAGCACAAATTGTGTATCGTCTATGTCTCATGAATTGAATCCTTTGATTTAATCACCCTTCCGGGTCACATAAATTGAACCACAAAGTATAACGGCATCTCGCCATAAAGCGGCCAAAAATCGCGCCTGGGCCGCTTTCTCCGCGTTAGCGATTCTACGCCTTTTCCCTTCCGCGCAACGCCCCATTTGCTATATACTGACGCGATTCGTGAATCAAGAGCGAGTTGGACGGCACACAGCCGCGAGGACACGGTTCGTAGGGGCGCTGCTTGCTGCGCCCACCAGTTTTGGGCCCGGCAAGCAGCGCCCCTACGAAATAGCAAGCGGCAAAGCCGCAGGCCGCGCCCCCACGAGGATTCTTCGAAGGAGACTGGATGAAGATCACCCTTTCCGGCTGGCTGATCGTTGCCGCTTATTTCCTCTTTAATCTGCTCATCGGCCTCTATTACCGCAAGAAGGGCAGCTCCGACACCGACAACTATTTTGTTTCCGGACGGAACGTAAGTTGGTGGCTGGCGGGAACGTCCATGGTGGCGGCGACTTTTGCCGCGGACACGCCACTGGCCGTCACGGGTTTAGTCGCCACTCAGGGCATTGCCGGCAACTGGCTCTGGTGGGGACTGCTGTTCAGCGGCATGATGACGGTGTTTTTCTTCGCTCGTCTCTGGAGGCGGGCTGAGATCGTCACGGACGCGGAGTTCGTCGAAGTCCGTTATGCCGGCAAGCCCGCGGCCTTCCTGCGAGGCTTCCGCGCCATCTATTTTGGCGTCCTGATGAATTGCCTGATCCTGGGATGGGTCAACCTGGCGATGGAAAAGATCCTCATGGTGGTCCTCGGCGTCACTGAGTTCTGGGCGCTGGTGATCATCTTCGGCATCATCGCGTTCACCGGCCTTTATACCTTTATCTCCGGCCTGTGGGGCGTGCTCTGGACGGACTTCTTCCAGTTCATCCTGAAAATGACCATGGTGATTGTGCTGGCCTATTACGGCGTCGAGGCCGTGGGCGGCATGAAGGGCTTGCTCTCAAAGCTCAAAGTGGTTGACGCTAACCGCCTGGCCACGCACGGCGGCCACGGCTCAATCCTCAATTTTATTCCCAGCTTCGATTCGCCTTGGATGCCGTTTGTCACTTTCTTCGTTTACATTGCCATCAACTGGTGGGCCAATTGGTATCCCAGCGCCGCGCCCGGCGGCGGCGGCTATATCGCCCAGCGGATGTTCAGCGCCAAGGATGAGAAAAATTCCTTGCTGGCCACCCTCTGGTTCAACATCGCGCAGTACGCCATCCGACCCTGGCCATGGATCATCACGGCCCTTGTCTCCGTTGCCCTCTGGCCCCACCTGAAGGACCCCGAGATCGGCTACATCAAGGTGTGGGTGGACTATCTTCCCGAAGCATGGGGCGGGTTGATGCTGGCGGCGTTCGGGGCGGCGTATATGTCAACCATTGCCACCCAGCTTAACTGGGGATCTTCCTACCTGCTGAATGACGTTTACCGGCGCTTCATGGTGAAAGACAAAAGTGAGGAGCACTATGTCAGGTTCTCAAAACTTGCGACCATTGGCTTGGCGATCGTGGGCGCCGCCGTGTCCTTGTTGATGACTTCGGTAGCTGGAGCTTGGGAATTGCTGCTGGCGATTGGCGCGGGCACAGGCACAGTCTACCTGCTGCGCTGGTATTGGTGGAGGATCAACGCATGGTCCGAGGTGTCGTCCATGAGCGCAGCCCTTGTGACCACCGCCGTGCTGCATGGCGTTTTTCATATCTCTGACTCGACAGCCCATGGCTTTGCCGAATCCATCCTGATTACGGTTGCCATCACCTCGATTGTCTGGCTGGCCGTCACCTACCTGACTTCGCCCGAGCCCGAGGAGAAGCTGCTCGAATTCTACCGCCGCACGCGCCCCGCGGCCTGGGGCTGGAGACGCATCGCCAGACTCGCGCCTGAAATCCCACCCGACCGCGAGGGCTGGTACAATCTGGCCGACTGGCTTCTCGGATCGCTGATGGTTTACCTATTCATGTTCGGCATTGGTAAAATCATTCTTGGCCCGGCTTGGCTCGGATACGTCTACCTGGCCGTGGGCGTTGTCTGCGGCGGGATAATCTATTACGACTTTTCCAAGCGCGGATGGGAGACGTTCGCGGGAAAACAAACGAAGTAGGCCATGCTTATTTTGGCTTTGGATTTGCGTTTGTATGGTAGCGCAGAGTTTTGCCTTTAAAACTCTGCCACTTTTTTCCTTAAAGTGGCAGATGGGGGCAGCAGGGGTAGCCACGGTCAATTTGTCCTTTAATTGACCATGGGCTGTTGCCATGAGAGAGGATGTAGCGCAGAGTTTTGCTTTTAAAACTCTGCGGCTTTTTTCTGGAAATTGAAAAAGACGGAAAGGCCGCAGAGTTTTAAA
>JBOGJX010000206.1:0-3355 GCA_050745285.1 Terriglobia bacterium | reverse complement strand
TGCGACAGGAGGCCTCACTGAGCGCAGTTTTCCGCCGCTTCGATTACTACTCGGATTTCATGCGTTTTGACACCCAAAACAGCCTGCCTAACAATTCGTTTCACAATGCCACGTATTCGGGCAACTTTGGCTGGGAGCCGAAAGGAACTACTAGCGTTCGTTTCACGATTCACCACGATGCGACGGGGCTCGGCGATTCGAACGCTCTTTACCTTTACGGCGTTCCCGACGATTCCTTCCAGCGCCAACTGGATACTTATCTCGGGATCACAGCTCAGAATCAGACCACGCATCGCTGGCACAATCTGATCCGGTTAACTTCGACCGGCGTTAACTTTCATTTTGACAATCCTTCTCCGACCGGCGAGCCATTCAACCCTCTTGGCTTTGGACCGAACTACCTGGGCGAGCCGGTCACGATCTGCGGCGCAAACGGATTCTGCGCCAACGGTCAGGCCATCCTGGATTTTGGCGGAATTTATCCTCAACTGTTTGTCTCGCGCACGGGCGTCCAGTCGGTGTACGCCCAGTCCGATTATGCGTTTAGTCCCAGCACTGGCGCCACGGCCGGTTTTGAATACGATCACGAATATGGATTCACCCAGGCCTCCGGCGCGCCCAGATCCACCAGCACGCGGAACAATTACAATACCTTCCTGGAAATTCATGCGGCCGTGTGGCAGCGCGCCTTTGCCACGGCGGGCGTCGGCCTTGAAGACAACGCGATCTTTGGATTTGCCGCGACCCCTCGCGTCTCCGGCGCATACTATTTACGGCAGCCCACTTCGACGCATTTTCTGGGTCACACGAAGCTTCGGTTCAACTTTGGGACCGGAATTAAAGAACCGAGTATTTTCGATCAGGGATCGTCTCTCTATACTTTGTTGTCGGCTCTGCCACAGAGCGCTGAACTGATCCGCCGGTACCATATTTCACAGGTAGGTGCCGAACGGAGCCGCACGCTTGACGCGGGCGTCGAGCAGGGCTTTTGGGGCGAGCGGGCGTGGCTCGGCCTGACCCTCTTTCACGACCGTTTTTTTGACCTGATCGATTACGTTCCTCAAAGCGCGCTTCCCCGGCTGGGCGTACCCGCAGCCGTTGTGGCGGAGGCGCCTAACGGGGCCACCATCAATTCAGACTCCTTCCGAAGCCAGGGCGCGGAAGCCGAGGTTGACGCGAGCCTGACCCGCAACTGGATTCTAAAGGCGGATTACACTTACCTCGACGCCGTGGTGACAACGTCGTTTGCCAGCAGTGCACTTTTCCCGGCTATCAATCCCATTTTCCCTAATATCCCGATCGGAGTCTTTTCCCCTTTAGTGGGCGCCCGGCCCTTTCGCCGACCGCCGCACACGGGGAGTTTGTTCGTAGGCTACATGAGGCCGCACTATGGCTTCGATTTGACCGGATATTTTGTGAGCCGCTCCGATCACAGCACCTATCTTACGGACGGCTATTTCGGGAATACCATGCTGCTCCCAAATCGGGACTTATTGATGGGCTATCAATTGGTGGATTTCAGCGGCTGGTACGATCTTCACCGCGGCATAAAGTTTTACACCAGCATGGGAAACCTTCTGAGCCAGCATTACATGGCTGCCTTTGGATATCCCGCCCTGCCCTTTACTTTCCGAACGGGTGTGAAGTTCACGCTGGGTGGAGAGGGATTCAGGTGGTGACGCAGGAGAAATCGAAAAAGTAGGAATCCAGGCCAGGCTCAGATGGCCTTAGATTGACTTTCATAACGGGCAGGTGTCACCAAGCATGCCAGACAAGGACGTAGGGGTCATTACCACCACGCGACAGTCAGTTGCTGGTGGAACAGTTGACACGCGACTTGTGCGAGAGCCGCTATCTGGAAATGACGCGCGGTACCGTTTGGGATTGGCGATTCTATTCGCGGCCCTTCTCATTGCGATGATTGTGGCAGCCGGTGCCGGGGCAGTTCATGTACCGATCAAGACAATTGCAAGCATTTTGGTGAATCGTTCAAGGCTGTATCACATTTCAAGGACGTGGCCGAAAAGTGACGAACCTATCATTCTGCTGATCCGGTTGCCGCGTGTCGTCGCGGCGGCACTGGTGGGA
This sequence comes from Terriglobia bacterium, assembly GCA_050745285.1. Taxonomy (GTDB): domain Bacteria; phylum Acidobacteriota; class Terriglobia; order UBA7540; family UBA7540; genus RH2-MAG17b. The sequence continues at coordinate 1,267 of JBOGJX010000206.1, read as the reverse complement.
GCAGCCCTTTCTGCCGCAGGAGTTCTATTTCAGGGACTCTTTCGAAATCCCATGGCTGACCCCTACGTCATAGGCGCGTCGGGAGGGGCGGCGCTTGGGGCAACCGTGGGTTTAACTCTTTGTGCCGGCGTCTCGCTATGGGGTTTTGGGGCCACACCGCTGTTTGCTTTCGCTGGAGCCTTGGTAACGATGCTCCTAGTTTATCGTATCTCTCGCGTCGGCGGACGAACACCGGTGGTAACGCTGTTGCTGGCGGGTTTGGCGGCGAGTGTGATCCTCGGATACACCATGTCCTTTCTGCTTATTATGAGCGACCGGATGCAGCTAAATCTTCCGATCTTGTATGAGTGGCTTCTGGGCGGCATCTCTGTAACAGGTTGGGCTCAGGTGGAATTCATCGCCGTCATCGTGGCGGCCGGAACGGGGGTTGCACTGATGATGGGCAGAAGCTTGAATGCACTTTCCCTGGGAGACGAATGCGCGGCTTCACTAGGTGTTCCAGTAGAGACCCACAAGGCAATAGTGATCGCCGTGGGTTCACTTTTGACCGCAGCGGCCGTCTCCGGCGGAGGATTGATCGGCTTTGTGGGATTGATCGTCCCTCATTTTCTTCGCCTCATTTTTGGTCCCAACCATACGCAGCTTCTTCCCCTTTCCATTTTGGGAGGAGCGGCATTCCTGGTGACGGCGGATGTGCTCGCCCGGATCGTGATGCCGCCATCGGAACTTCCAGTTGGCATTCTGACCGCGTTTGTCGGCGGTCCGGCTTTTCTATACCTGCTGCGCCGAACCAAACGAGAGTACAGGTTCTAGTCATGACCGATATCCGACTACAGGAGGTTTCCTTTGGGTACAACGGGCACCCGGTGGTGCACCGCATTTCTCTTGATATTGCGGCGAAGGAACGTGTCGCGGTGCTAGGTCCAAATGGCGCAGGCAAGACAACCTTATTAAAACTGCTTGTTGGCGCGCTCCATCCCGGTCAGGGCCTTGTACGGCTTGACGGAAAGCCTCTGTTTTGCTTCCCCAAGCGAGATCTCGCCCGCAGAATTGCCTTGGTGCCCCAGGAATTTGTGGTTCCATTTGCGTACACGGTGTGTGAGGTGATCGAACTAGGTCGTATCCCTTATTTAGGCTTTCTCTGCGGCCTCAGCAGCACCGACCGTCGTGCTGTCGAACGGGCTATGCAATGGACGGGCGTCGGGGAGTTTGCAGGCCGGATTTTTAATGAGCTTAGCGGCGGGGAGCGCCAGCGCGTCAGGATCGC
>JBOGJX010000205.1:0-5561 GCA_050745285.1 Terriglobia bacterium | reverse complement strand
TCGGAAGGGCACGGCTTCAGCCGTGCCCTTCCGCCTTCTCATCCGACATTTTCAGAACAGGTTGCCGAAAAACGCGTCACAGTGGCGTCGGGTTTCCTCTACCGCTCGCAGGCGAGTACAATGAAGTCTAGGGTGCTTGAATCATTGGTTCATTGAGTGATTCAGAGATTGGCTTCGCAACTCATTGTCTGTACCCGGTTGTCCGTTGTTTCTTGCAGCCGGCAACTGACTGTGGACTACAGACAATTACTCGATCGCCAAATATGAATAGCGGTTTACGGGAGAATTTCAGATGGGTAAGAAAAATCAAATCATCGCCACGGTCATCGTGGTCGCGGCCATCGTCATCGGCCTTTACTTCGTGAATCACTACTGGATCGCGCCGGTCGCAGCGAACCAATACTCCGTAAAAGGGACGTCACCCATAGCCCCGGTGAATCAGCGCGCCGCCAACGTGAAGTATCCTATGGCGCCGGCGCTCTCGGTCACGGACCTGCAAGGCCAGAACATCAGCCTCAATGACTACCGGGGCAAGGTAGTGATCCTCGATTTCTGGGCCACCTGGTGCGGCCCGTGCCGGATGGAAATACCCGGCTTCGTCCAATTGCAACAGAAATACGGCCCGGAAGGACTCCAAATTATCGGCATCTCCATGGATACTGGCCCTCAACCCGTCCGCGAATTCTATACTCAGTTTAAGATGAATTACCCCGTCGCCATGGGCAATGAAAAGCTGGGCGAGCTTTATGGCGGCATCATCGGGCTCCCGACCACTTTCGTGATCGGGCGCGATGGACGTATTTACGACAAGATTCCTGGCGCCGTCGAACCGGGCCTCTTCGAAACGGAAATCCGTGCGCTCCTGGCTGCACCGGCAGACACGGAGGTTAAGAATTTTCAGCCCGTTAATGGATCCGGCCAGGTCGACCTGGAGACACCCGCGGAAGTGAACTCCGAAGTTCCTGGCATTGATCTTTCAAAGCTCAGCAAAACCCGGGTGGTCCAATACAAGGCGCTGCTGACCAAGCAAAAATGCACCTGCGGCTGCGCCTACAATTTGCTGCAGTGCCGCATCAACGATTCCCTGTGCGGCGTGAGCCGCGAAATCGCCAAAGCCCAATTGCAGAAAATGGAGAAGGCCAATCCCGGAATCTAACGAGGCTGCGCCTCAGACCGACGAGGCGTTTCCCCCGGGGCTTCGCTCGCTCATAACGCGCCCAACGAGGATTAGGCCCGTAGGGTGGCTGCTTGCCGCGCCCGAAACTGGTGGGCGCAGCAAGCTGCAGAGCCGCAGAGTCAACAACAAAAACTTGACTCATTTACATCAAGTTCAGAACTTCAAGACTTCTAATATGACGAACTTAAGCTCATGGGCGGGGCGTCTCGCGCGATTCACTGGGGCGGCCGCCATCGCAGGGCTCTTTATTGTTACGACGGTAGCGCGCTCTGTTCGAGCCCAGAGCGCGCCGCCCGTGGTGAAGGCGAGCCTGGTTCTCTCAACCGATGGCGTCCATCCCGGCGCCGCGACGCGCGCCGCCGTGGTAGCCCAGATCACGCCCGGCTTCCACATCAATGACCATCATCCGAGCCTGGATTACCTGATCCCAACGGTTTTGAAGTTAGAGCCCGGAAAGATATTTTCGGTCGAGAAAGTTTCCTACCCGCATGGAAAAACGGAGAAGTTTGTTTTTTCGGACACGGGTCTCTCCGTCTATGAAGGCCAAATTGTGATCGGGGCGCTGCTCAAGGTGGCGCGCTGAATTGCTCCCGGAGAGTACCCGCTGCGCGGCAAGCTTGAATATCAGGCCTGCAACGACCACGCCTGCCTGCCACCGGCCAGCGCACCATTAGCGATAACCGTGAGGGTCGCTGGAGTGAACGCTCCCCTTCGCCGCATCAACTCCGAGGTCTTCAGAAAAATCGGGACCCGATAATCACCGTTACCCCGCGCGGGCGTGCGTCGAGACTAAATGGCGATAAAGCTCGCCCAGTTTCTCTACCATCTGGACAGCGGGCGCAAAGTTGCGTTTGTTAATGTGCTCAATGTTCAGGCCAATGAGCGGCGGGTCGGGAGGTAAATTATCGAAGACGTCCATCAGAATGCGGCGGCACAAATCGAGCGAGCGCTCGAAATACTCAGGGGTTGAGTCGCGGGCCGAGCTGGAAGCATGGTCTGAGAGAAGATAGCGGTCGAGATCGGCTGGGATGTCAGCGCCGAGCCAGCGCAGGAACTCCAAGTCGCGCGGATGACTGACGGGAGCGAAGCTCAGGAAGATGCGCGCTTCAAGCCCATTGAGGCGCTGCAAAAGCCAGACGATGTCGTTTGGGTCAAAGAGTACCTGGGTCGTGAAAAAAGTAAGGCCGGCTTCAGCTTTGCGGCGCACGCGCTCGGCTTCATGGGCGCGGCTCGGAATAGTGATGCCCCCAAGAGTGGTATTAAACCCGGCCGCGCACAGGCCCTCCGCCGCTGTCACCACGTTGGGGCCCGGATACTGAATCCGGCTGGACTCTCCGCCCACCATCACCACGTGGTGCAGGCCGTAAACTTCCTCTGTCTCGCGGAACCAGACACTCGGCGCCGGGTCATAGACCACGCACCGGTTGACAATCACCTCGGCGCCCACGTCCCGCTGGATACGAGATCCCAACAGCCTCGGTTCGATCCTCTGAACAAACTTTACCGTCCGGGTTTCATTGCGGCTTTCGTCGTGAATTTCCGGCAAGTTGATGGCGTTGACCAGGTTCTTCACCTTGGCAGCTTCTTCCATTGCCGCTTCAACCGCTCCCGCCCGTTGTGCCGCCGGCGGCACCATCTCAAAAAGCACCAGCGGCTCATATGGGTTCAGCAATTTTTCCTTCAAATTCATGGATGTTTTCCGGAGACAGGCGCGAGGTAATCTCGCGGCCTGTTTTTCAGCTTAAGATGAATGCCCCGGCCGCCGCAACCCCGGCCCGCCTGTCCGTTCCGTTTACGGAGCGGAACGATTGGATATTGTTCGGGAAACACGGCGCAAACGCATGCGCAAACGCCCCTGAAGGGCCGCGTGGATGATGCGGGTCACTGGCGGCTGGTGGGCGAAACGCTGGAGCGGGCAATGGGCCGGAAGGGTATACTCTTCGTGTGCGGCAGTCTCAGCGGTCAAGGCGGCTCCGGGTGACGGGTGACCCGGAGCGGCGGCGTCCCCGCCGCCATGCTTTGTTTCTAATCATTTCGACGGCGGGATGCCGTCGCTACATCGCATTCTTCGACGTTTTCATACAGACCCTAACGTCGTAGCCGGACCGGGCGCCTCCAAACTAATCGCAAGGAAAGTTCATGAGCAGGATGAAAATGACGAGGTATAGCCAATGTCCAAGAAGTTCGACGTGGTAGTGATTGGAACTGGATCGGCCGCCTCGACCGTCGCCTCTGGCTGCCGCGGCGCAGGCTGGCAAGTGGCGGTTGTTGACTCGAGGCCCTTCGGCGGCACATGCGCTCTGCGCGGGTGCGATCCCAAAAAGGTGCTGGTGGGTGCGAGCGAGGTCATCGACTGGGCCACCCGGATGAAGGGTAAAGGGATCGCGGGCGAGGCGGTCCGGATTAAATGGCCGGAGTTGATGCGCTTCAAGCGATCTTTTACCGACCCGGTTCCGAAACAGCGCGAAGAGAGCTTTGCCAAGGCAGGCATTGCTGCCTTCCATGGCCGCGCCCGGTTCATTGGACCAACTGCCATCCAAGTTAACCAGGAAGTGCTCGAAGCTCAATATATCGTCGTGGCCGCGGGCGCGAAACCAGCCAGTTTGAAGATTCCTGGAGAAAACCTTCTGACGACCAGCGACCAGTTTCTGGAGCTCGACGCCTTACCGCAGCGCATCGTGTTTGTGGGCGGAGGCTATATTTCTTTCGAGTTCGCCCACGTTGCGGCGCGAGCTGGGGCGGAGGCCACGATTCTCCATCGGGAAGCTCGACCGCTCGCCGGTTTTGATCCAGATCTTGTGAACTTGCTCGTCGAAAGGACGCGCGAGCTGGGTGTTGACGTGCAGCTTGAAACGGTTGTGGACGGGATCGAAAAGGGTTCATCTGGTTTGCTCGTACACACTTCAACTGCTAGTGGAAAGCGCACGTTTCAGGCAGACTTGGTGGTGCATGGCGCTGGCCGCGTGCCGGAGATCGATGATCTCGGTCTTGACACCGCGGGTGTCGAGTGGGACGGGCGGAAAGGCGTGAAGGTCAACGAGTATCTGCAGAGCGTTTCCAACCGGGCCGTATACTCTGCGGGCGACGCCGCAGCCAGCGGAGGTTATCCATTAACGCCGGTCGCGGGCTATGAAGGGCGCATTGCCACCGCCAATCTCCTCGAGGGCAATCATGCGAAGACCAACTATCTCGGAATTCCAACTGTGGTTTTCACGATTCCGCACCTTGCCGCAGTTGGCCTTCAGGAAGAGACGGCACGAGGCCAGCGCCTGAGGTTTCGCACCAATCATGCGAATACTTCCGGCTGGTATTCTTCGCGCCGTGTCGGCGAGACCCATTCCGCATACAAGGTGTTGGTTGAGGAAGCGAGCGACCGCATTCTGGGCGCTCACTTGCTGGGCCCTGCTTCGGACGAACTGATCAATATCTTTGCCTTAGCCGTTCGGTCTGGAATCACCGCGACAGTGCTCAGGGAGATGATATTTGCCTATCCCACGGTCGGGTCTGATCTGCCATATATGGTCTAACGCTACAAGGTTAAGTCCCGCAACGACGCGTCAGGGGTGCAATTCCTGATGAACAGACTTGAGCCATGCCCTGCCGCGTGAGAAAACTTGACTCATTTACATCAACTTCTGAGATTCAAAACTTTCTAGGAGAAGCAAAAGGATGGCTGATGCTGGGGCTGAATCCATAAAATCCAGAGGGGCCGAGCGCGGCGGCGGCCTGGCCAACGGCCTGATGCTGGTGACCACTTTCTGCTGGGCAAGCAATATTATCGCCGGCAAGGAAGCGCTGGCGGGCTTCAACCCCTTGGCTCTTGCCCAACTGCGAATGGGCGCGGCGGCAATTCTATACGTGTTGCTGTATATTGCCTGGCGGGGTCTTCCCACCTCGTGGCCGACGAAGCGTCAATGGCTGATCTTGGCGCTTATGGCGCTAACCGGCATCACCTTAAATCAAATTTGTTATATCGGCGGCCTGGCACGAACCTCCGTGACACATACGGGACTCATTCAGGCCATTGGACCAGTGATGGTTTTGCTGCTTTCTGCGTCGATGGGGATAGAAGCGCTTACATCCCGGAAGATTCTCGGCATGACGATTTCCTTTGTGGGCGTTGCTCTGCTACTGATTGAAAAGCCTGCGCAAGGAAGCGGAGCGAATTGGCTCGGGGATTTGATTATGATTGCGGCTGGCGGCTTCTTCGCTTATTACACCATTTTGATGAAGAAAGTTGCGGATTGCTTCGATCCGCTCACTCTAAATGCTCTTGTTTTTGGACTGGGAGCGATTTTACTGATTCCTTTTTGTGCGACTTCCGTAGCCGATGTGCGGTGGGATCAGGTCTCCTCACATGCTTGGTGGGGACTCGCTTATATGG
>JBOGJX010000204.1:0-17825 GCA_050745285.1 Terriglobia bacterium | reverse complement strand
AGCGCCGATCAGTTGCACTTTGTGCTTTTCGAGAATACCCTTCTCCGCCAGCTCTACAGCGAGATTGAGCGCCGTCTGCCCGCCCACCGTGGGGAGCAGGGCATCGGGCTTTTCCAGCGCGATAATTGCTTCCAGATATTCTGCTGTCAGCGGCTCGATATACGTTCGGTCGGCAAGCTCCGGGTCCGTCATGATGGTTGCCGGGTTTGAATTCACCAACACCACCTCGTAGCCGTCCGCGCGCAGCGACTTGCACGCCTGGCTGCCCGAATAATCAAACTCGCACGCCTGGCCAATCACAATCGGCCCTGAGCCAATAATCAGAATCTTGTGGATGTCAGTGCGTTTGGGCATTGGATTAGAAACGCCGTTGGATACCGGATTGGGGAACCACATTTTTATGAGGTTCTTACTATTATGACAACTCGAGCTTAAGCACTTCCCTCCAAGTCGGGGTCTGAGAGCACTCGTATATTAACCCAGTCGGCGTCCGCGAAATGGCAAAGAGCTTGGCACGTACTCTTGAGAAGGGCACGTAATGCAGGCTCCATGTTCCTCATATCGGAAATGCACTTATTTGGCGTCGCGAGCTGACCCATAAAGTTATATCCGTCAATCAGTGGAACAAGTTTTATGAGGGCTGAATTGATAGCGTGCTCTCTTTGACGGGAGTACGTTGCCAGAACAGTTAGGAACGTCACGAGTTGCCCGTACAAACGAACAAGTGGCTCAACAAGATCAGGGTTGAGGCCCCCAAGGAATCCCATATTGCTTTCATAGGCTAGAAACCTGACTGGAGTCGAAACCATTCTTGCCAGCGAATCCAACTGCAATTGTGAGATAGGGTGTTCTTTAAGGCAAAGGAAGGTGCCATGAATGATTTGGTGGTAAACCGCGTCTATTTCAAACAACAAAACGATCGCCACTGATCTCTTCGCCCGTTCCTCTTGCGCCTCACGCGTCTTCTTTTCGGCGTCGAGCTGCCTCTGGAGATTGAGAACGGATTGCCGATTGCTTAACCACACGCCAAAAATAGCAAGCGCGCCACCCGCCAATGCGAAAAAGCCATCCCCGGTGAATGTCCACGAAACATGCATGAAGGTACCGATCACTTTGGCAGACTTACTGTCAGGGCACGGCTTTAGCCGTGCCGTAATGCTGCCCATCTCTCATGCGGCTTTAGCCGCTGAGGGAATCACCGCCGGGCCTGAAGTCCCGCGCAATTCTTGGGGGACGATCTCTCGGCACGATTGAAATCGTGCCCTGACGGCCTTCACAATTTCATACACCACTTTGACCCGTCCAACTTAAACCGGCCGCAGGCCGATGACCACACATACTCTGCCGAGGCCGATGCGAGCCCTCGTTTCACCGGATTGTAGTCGATATAGCGCACGTGATCTTGGAAATCTTCCGCATCACGAATCCGGTGATCACTGTAACCGCGTTGCCACATCGGGAAACGAGAGCCGAACTGCTCGCCGAATCTGCGCGCCGATCCGCCCTTTATATATTGCACGGAGCGCTCAAGCGTGGTCTCATTCCCGGGCGTGAGAAGAACATGGAAATGATCGGGCATTATAACGAAAGCGTGAAGCCGGTACGCCCCTTGATCGCGATAGAGAAGCAAGGATCTCACGAAAATATCGCAGGCCGTCGTCTTCACGAATAGCGCCCGGCTTTCCCAGGTTCTTGAGGTGATGAAGTACGTCCCGGGCGTCGCGGTATGGCGCTTTGGGATTGCCATGACCTCAGCGGCTAAAGCCGCGTCTCCTCTCAAGCCCTGAACGGCACGCCTAAAGGCGTGCCCTGACGAACGCCATGCCACAAAGTTGATGCCCTGATGCGCCGCTGTCGAACTTAAGTAACGCGCAAGCCCGGACCGCTTCCGGGTCGATTGCGGCGGGGTTAAAACCCCACCCTTCCACCTCACTTCGCGCCCTTCCATTCCTCCATCATCTTGACGAACTGATCGAACAAATAGCTCGAATCGTGCGGGCCGGGTGAAGCTTCAGGATGATACTGCACGCTGAAGAGCGGCATCGATTTATGGCGCAGGCCTTCGAGCGTCTGATCATTCAGATTCAAATGGGTCAAGACCACGCCGCTGGTTTTCAGCGAGTCCGGGTCCACAGAGAAACCGTGGTTCTGTGCCGTGATTTCCACCTTTTGGGTTTCTAGGTTCAGCACCGGATGATTTCCGCCATGATGACCGAAAGGGAGTTTATACGTCTTACCACCGAGAGCCAGACCGATGATCTGGTGTCCTAAACAAATGCCGAAAATGGGCGCTCGCCCCATGAGGTTCCGGACAGACTTTGCGGCATATTCGAGCGGCTCCGGGTCACCGGGACCGTTCGAGAGAAACACCCCATCGGGCTTCAAATCGAGCACGGCCTGCGCTTGCGTTCCGGCGGGAACCACCGTGACGCGGCAGCCTTCGTCCACCAGCCGCCGGAGGATGTTGTGCTTGATGCCATAATCAACCGCCACCACGTGGAAGCGCGGTGGCGCAAGCTTTGTGGCAGCAGAAAGAAGATCCTTTGAAGGCTCGTTCCACGGGTAGCGGAACGCTGTGGTCACGCGGCTGGCAAGGTCGAGACCCACCATGCCGGGGGACGCCTTGGCCTTGGCCACCAAGCTCGCCGTGTCCTGGTCGATCGAAGAAAGCACGCCACGCATGGCGCCGTGCTTGCGCAGGCGCCGCACCAGCGAACGCGTGTCAATCCCGGAAATAGCCGGCACGCCAAACTTAGCCAGAAATTCGGACGCATCCTCCGCCGACCGCCAGTTGCTCGCCACCTCGCTCAGCTCGCGCACCACCAGCCCCTCGGCAAAGGGGCGCACGGACTCGCTATCCAGCGGGTTCGTGCCATAGTTTCCGATGTGCGGATAGGTCAGGATGACGATCTGGCCGGCATAGGAAGGGTCGGTGAGGATTTCCTGGTAACCGGAAAGGGAGGTATTGAAAACAACTTCGCCCAAACGTTCTTGCCGGGCGCCGTGTCCGCGCCCGTGGTAGACCGTGCCATCTTCTAAGGCGAGGATTGCCTCCATGGTTTGTTCTCTTGGTTTCCCGTTGGAAGGTCAGCCCTACAGGCCGCCAGCCGGGTTGCAGCGGTGGCCTGGGGGGCAGCGAATGAAACCTGTAGGGGCGAGGCTTGCCCCGCCCAAGGCGCGACAAGCCTCGCCCCACGAGCACGGCAAAAACCGGCTGCGTGATGCCGCCGCTAATTTGGGCCGCCCTAATTCAGCGTCCCGATCTGACTGAAGGGCCAATAGACGAACACCGCTTTGCCGTAAATATACTTCCGGTCGACGGTACCCCACTCCCGGCTGTCATTTGAGTCGTCCCGGTGATCGCCCAGCACAAAATAATGGTCCGGCGCAATATGAGTGCGAGGATAGCTGTCATGGTCAAGGTAGCTTGGCGGAATGAATGCTTCGCCGAGCTTCTTGCCGTTGACGTAGACCCCTCCGTCGCGGATGCTTATCCACTCGCCAGGCAGCCCCACGACCCGCTTGATATAGGATTTCGAGGGATCCAGGGGATAATGAAACACAATAATGTCAAACCGGTGGATGGACTCGAGCCGGTATACAAATTTGTTGATGAAAATTCTTTCGTGATTGTAAATCTCCGGCATCATGCTGGTGCCTTCTACCTGGACCGGCTGGTAGAAAAACACAATCACGATAAACGCCAGAAGGAGCGAGAGAATCAGGTCGCGCAGCCAATAGCGGCCGTCAAAAAATTGGGTTCGTCTTCCGGTCGCGGTTTCTCCGTTCGCCATCATTTAATTAGATGCAGAACACCTGGCATGCACTGCCGATCCCGCATTTCATTTTATACCATGTCTTCGATGCGGAGCGCCATAAAGTCAGGCAGGTTGATGGAAAGTAGGGACGCCGCTGATGGGGGAGCGCTGTTTCCGCCCGGTCGGGAGGTAGTTGAGGTAGCCACGGCACGGTTTGTGTGCCATGGGTGTTTGCGCATCCAAATACCCACGGCACAAACTTCGTGCCGTGGCTACCTTTGCGAGTACGAGTATTATTTTTTGTTGCCGATGCGCTGCCCACCATAATCGTGGTTAACAATAAGTCTTACCTTGGAAGGCGCGTCAGTCTCAGTCAATCTCGATATCGCCCGAGCCAGTGCGCAACTGAAGCTGTGGGCCGCCCTTGCCCACCACTCCTACGAGAGTGCCTTTGCGCGCTGTTCCCTGGACGGAGACGGAGCGATGCGTAATGATGCGGCCTGAGTCCGCGTGCGCGTCAATATCAAAGCCTGCCGCGGATGGCAGGCGGACAACGAGCCCTCCGGAACCCGAATGCAGGCTCCAATCGCCCGCCGCGCGCCCCTGAGCCGTAATATCACCACTGCCGGTGCCGACACGCAGAGAGCCATTCACGCCGCTCAGGCGCACGTCTCCCGAGCCGGTGCTCACCTTTCCACTGCCGCCATTGTTATCCTGCACGGTGACGTTACCGCTGCCTGTGCTCACATAAAACGCGCCGCCCACGCCCTCGGCCTGAACCGAGCCGCTCCCGGTGCTGAGGTGAACTTCTCCCTTAATCGACTCCGCATGGATGTCTCCCGATCCGGTGGTCGCGGTCAGCTCATTCTGGACGTCCGCGATCTTCAGGTTCCCAGAACCGGTCACGGCCTTTACCGGTCCTTGGACGCCGTTCACGGAGACGTCCCCCGAGCCGGAATTAGCCTTTAATTGAGTGCCGGAAGGAGTTTCGATCTCGTAGTCGATCGAGATGTGGCGCCGAAGTTCCGGATCATCAATCCGCCCGACACGAATGAAGTTGCCATCCTGAAGGATAGGCGGATTCGATTCGAGTTGGCGGATCGCCGCCTCGACATTCCCCGAGCCTCCGAACAACCAGTGGTTGTTCGACTTGATGACGCCGTGAACGTGTACGGCCCGTGAACTGCCCGGCCGGATGGTAATGTTCCCGGACCCGGTTGACACTTCAAGCTCAACCGCACCAGTCACGGCCAATGTCCGGTCAAACGATCCTTGACCGGCTGAGTCGAATCCGGCCGCGCCCAGTGCCACGGCCGCCAAAGACGAAATCACCGCGGCCAGCAATAGCGGCCGCATCAGGCTCAATATCTTTTGTGTATTCACTCTAATCCTCCTTGGTTGCAGCAACTACCCACGGCACACAATCCGTGCCGTGGCTACCTTTTCGATTTACGAAGCCGGACCCGAAAATGTTCCCGATAGACTTAGACCTCGATAACCGGCAAATGTTAGCGCTCGTCATTCGGCCCGCGGCCCCTTCTACTGCCATAAGCCGTCCATAGCATGCCCGCGCGCGCGAAATTCGTTTACAATCGCTAGGGTACTCATTCGACGGAGGGCTGAATTGGGGCAACAACCGCTTATTACGCTTACCACGGATTTTGGTCTCTCTGACCATTTTGTGGGGACAATGAAGGGCGTGATGTTGACCATCAACCCGCTGATCCGGTTCGTGGACATCAGCCACCAGGTTACGCCGCACGACGTGTTCGACGGCGCTCTCACCCTTGCCCTGGCTTACCCTTACTTCCCCGATGGCGCCATTCACCTCGCCATCGTTGACCCGGGCGTTGGCTCGTCCCGGCGGCCCTTGGTCGTCCGGACGGGGCGGCATCTCTTTGTGGCTCCGGATAACGGGGTCCTTTCGCTCGTTTATGAGCGCGAAAGGAGCGTGGAGGCGCGGCACGTGACGGCGGACCACTATTTCCTGAAGCCGGTCAGCAACACCTTCCACGGCCGCGATGTGTTTGCACCGGTGGCGGCGTGGCTCAGCAAAGGCGTTGAGCCTGGGAAGTTTGGGGAACCGGTCACGGACTATCTGAAATTTACGCCGCCCAAGCCCAAACGCCTGGAGGATGGCGCGGTGCAAGGCGCCGTGATTAAAGTGGATCAATTTGGCAATCTCATCACCAATATCGGCCCAGCGGAAGCGCCGGGGCTGTTTGCGCCGGATCCGCCGCCGTTCCGCATTACCATCAACCATCAGGAAATCACGGAATTATGTACTTCCTATTCCGTGGGCAAGCCGGCGCAGCTCTTTGCCATCGCCGGCAGCTCCGGCTTCCTCGAGATTGTCGAGAACCGGGCGCCCGCCGCAAAGGCTCTTCATGCGGCACGCGGAGCGGAAGTGATCGTCTCCTGGGTCTGAGGCAAAGCCTCACAATGTTTTGCCATGTTTGCAATGTTTGTCACTTGGAGCAACCTATATCGTCATACCCCCGATGCGTCACAATAATCTGGAAAGCAAAATCACCACGGCAAAGCGCCCTACTTCCGCCCCACCGCACTACACGCTGATCATCCCCGCCCTCAACGAGGCGGCCTCCCTGGGAACATTGCTGAGCCTGATTCCCTGGACAAGGTTCCGGGAAGTCATCGTGGTGGATAATGGCAGCGTGGACTCGACGGCGAGAGTGGCGGAAGCCGGCCGCGCACGCGTTGTGCTTGAGCCAAAGCGAGGCTACGGCCAGGCTTGTCTTGCGGGGATTGCGGCGCTCGATCCTTTAACGAACGCCGTAGCCTTTATGGACGCAGACCTCTCAGACGACCCTTCGGACTTCATGCGCCTTCTCGACGAGTTTGAATCGCGCCGCTTGGATATGGTGATCGGCTCCCGCGTGTTGGGCCGGCCCGAGCCGGGGGCGCTTACGGCTTTGCAGCGCTTCGGAAACTGGCTCGCTACGCGGTTGATTTTATGGATCTGGAAGGTTCCATATACAGACCTTGGACCGCTCCGGGTCGTTAGCCGCGATGCTTTGCGCCGTATGGCGCTCAGCGACCGCAATTTTGGCTGGACCGTGGAGATGCAGGCCAAGGCGGCCAGGCTTGGGATGCAGGTAGCGGAGATTCCCGTGAGTTACCGGAGGCGGCGCATGGGTGAGTCCAAGGTCTCGGGAACGCTGAAAGGCAGCTTTCAGGCGGGAATGAAAATCCTGGTCACGATCGGCAAATGCTGGCTGGGCGGGTAGCGCCGAGTTTTGTTCTTAAAACTCTGCGGCTTTTCCGGATTTATCAGCGCAAATACCGCAGAGTTTCAAAAGCAAAACTCTGCATTGCCGGGTCGTAAATTCTTGTTTTTTCAGCAACCTTTTCGGCTGCCGCAGTTGGCCCTTTGCTGTCGCCCCCGCGAAAGCGGGGGCCCATTGTTCGCATGGATTCCCGCTTTTGCGGGAATGACGGCGCGAAGCACGGGATGCCCAATTCGCTTGCGGCTGCGCCGCGCCGCGCTGCGCTGCGCTGCCGCCGCGGACTTCGCAATTATCCAAAACTATCCTTGGCCTTGTCACCGGGGGCGCGTTTTAACGGGTTGTTCTCAACGCGCAAACCGGGTGCGAGCGATTCCACTAAGTGCCGCTGCTCACGGCTCAGCCGCGTGGGAATGATTACCTGAACCTTAACATACAGGTCACCATGGCCGCGCTTTTCCACGCTGGGTAGCCCGAAGCCGCGCATGCGAAAAAGGGTGTTTGGTTGAGTTCCCTCCGGCACGCGAAGCTTTTCATGGCCGTTGAGTGTGGGTATCTTAAGCTCGGCGCCGAGCGTGGCTTGCGCAAGCGAGATGGGAATAGTTAAATGCAAGTCATTACCCTGCCTCTCGAAAAACGGATGCTCGCGCACTCGAAGCACCACATAAAGGTCTCCCGCCGGACCGCCGCGTGAGCCCGCTTCGCCTTCGCCCGTCACCCGCAAGCGCATGCCGTCCTCAACCCCGGCCGGAATCTTGATCGAGAGCACCCGCTCCTCGCGCCGCCGCCCGTCACCGTGGCACGCGGGGCATGGCTCCTGGATAATCTGCCCCGCGCCCCGGCATTGCGGGCAGGTCTGCGACAGGGTGAAGAACCCTTGCTGCTGCCGGATTTGCCCCCGCCCGCCGCACGCGGAGCAAGTGGCCGCGTGACTGCCGCGTTTTGCGCCGCGTCCGGCGCATTCCGGGCAGGATTCCATGCGCGGGATTTTAATTTTGGTTTCAAGGCCGGCGGCCGCTTCGGCAAAGGAAATTTGCAGGTCGTAGCGGAGGTCGGCGCCGCGCTCGGCCGCCCGGCGGCGGGCGCGAGTTTGGCCAAAAACGTCGCCGAAACCGAAGAGGTCGCCGAAGTTGCCGAAGATGTCGCCAAAATCGGCGAAAATGGTGGAGGAAAAATCCGGCTGTGGACCGCCGCCTCCGCCCAATCCGGCGTGGCCGAAGCGGTCATAGGCGGCTCGCTTCTGCGAGTCCGCCAGCACGCTGTAGGCTTCCGTAATCTCTTTGAACCGCTCCGTTGATTCTTCCTTGTTCTCCGGGTTGCGGTCGGGGTGGTATTGCAGAGCCAGCTTGCGGTAGGAGCTTTTGATCTCCTGGTCCGAGGCGTCTCGCTTGACGCTCAGGACCTCGTAGTAGTCAAGTTTAGAATTCAAATTCCATCCCTCTTTAACGGCGTCACCGGCTCATGGGGACATTAAGAATGATTTAGCGGGTTGCTGGAAAACTGTTTGGAAGGGCGGCGTTTTAACCACGCCTTAGAACGCGCTAAAGAAAATAAAAGAATTATCTTTGCTTTCTTTCCGGCGTGGTTGAAAACCCCGCCCTCCCGCTGCAACAAACAACTGACAACTGGCGACTCACAATCACTCAATGATTCAATCTCCCAATGAATCAATCATCCTCTTCCGTCTCTTCCGGAACTGCGGCGTTCGTGGAGCGGACAGCCACTTTCACGACGGCGGGGCGCAGGAGCCGTTGTTTCAGCTTATAGCCGTGCTGCATCTCTTCGACGATCTCGTGGTCGCGATGGCGGTCAGACTCCACCGTTTCGACGGCCTGGTGGATGTTGGGATTAAACGTCTCTCCCTTGGTTTCGACCATTGTCAAACCCGCCCGGCCGAGGGTATCCAGAAGTTGGCGATGAATCAAATCGAATCCCTGATAGAACTGCGCGGGCGCGGCCGGATCGCGATGCTTCAGAGCGCGGTCAAACCCGTCCAGAACCGGAAGCAGCGAGCGCATGAGATCGGCGTTCGCGTGCTGAAGGAATTCTTCCTTTTCGCGCTGCGTGCGCTTGCGGAAATTATCGAGCTCCGCCTGCTTGCGAAGCGCCAACTCATAGTACTCCTGCTTCTCCGCCAAGAGCCTCTGATACGCGGTGGTGAGATCCTCCTGCGGCTCTTGAGCCTCGTTAGCCTTCGCGTCCGCGGCGTCCTCCTTGGCCGGAGCTTGGGTTGCTTTCAACGTTTCGTCTTCCTTGTGGGCTTCCATAGTGTTTTACGCGACAGACCTCGTGCGCGCTGCGCTTCTTCCCATCCTGCTAATTGGCTAATTCGAGCTCAGGACGCGGCTGGTGATCTGGGCCACGTATTCTACCGCCTTGATGGCGCGCTCATACTCCATGCGGACCGGTCCGATGACTCCGAGCGCGCCGACCGGCCGATGCCGGTAGTGGTAAGGAGCCACGATAAATGTGCACTGGCTCATTTCTGAATTGGGATTCTCCCGGCCAATCAGCGCCTGGACGCCGCGGTGGGGCGCATCAAGGCACGCGCTCAGAATCTTCACCACTTTTGCCTTTTCCTCAATCGCCGCGAGCAACTCCTTCACCTTTCCAGCGTCCAGGAAATCCGGCTGATCCAGAATTCGCGCCGCCCCGCCCACAAACAGCGGTCCGGGCGCCTCTTGAGCCAGCGCTCCCCACATCAGCAGCCTGGCGACATTAGTCAAAAGCTGATCGGAAATCTGCCGCATCTCCTCGAGTCTCTTCACAATCTCCAGGCGAATCGTGCGCAGAGACCATCCTCGGAATTCCTGATTCAAAAAGTCCGCCGCGCCGTCCAACTCCTGTTGATTGATGTCGCCTTCGAGCCGGAAGACCTTGTTTTCAATCAAATCGGGCTTTGAGACGATCACCGCGAGCACGCGCGCGTCTCGCAACCGCACGAACTTAATGTGCTCGAGCAGCTTCTCGTCGAGGGACGGTCCCAGCACCACGCCCAGGTTGTTCGAGACCTCCGAAAGGATCAGCGAAATCTTCAACATCAGATCATCCAGCGGCACATCCTCACAACTTAAATTCTCTTCGACATACGTTTCGATCGATCTTTCCATTCCGGGGGCGAATCGCGAGGATTGGGTCAGGCCGTCCACGTAAAACCGGTAGGCTTTCTCGGCGGGGATCCGCCCGGCTGAGGTGTGAGGTTGAGTCAGGAACCCACCGGCTTCGAGGTCTGCCATCACGTTGCGAATGGTCGCGGAACTCAGCGGTTCGTGAAAATGGATGGCGACGGTCTTCGATCCCACGGGAACGCCCGTGGCCACATAGTGCCGCACCACGACCGCAAGGATTTCCCGGTGCCTGGCGCCCAGCTCGATGTCGGCCGCCTTCATGATGTCAACCATCCCCATTTCAATAGGTTAAGGATTTCTCCTTTATTATTCTATCGGCGGAGACGCCTCCTGTCAAGGAGACGCGGCTCCCCGCTAGAGGTTGCGTCTAGTGTTCTAGCCTAGACAAATGCCAGAAAACGCTGGTCGCAATCGGCACGCAAGGCGTCTTCTGGGAGCATTGAGGCCTCCGCCACAAAATCGAACTGAGCCACGACCCCGTACTACAGACCATTTTCTTCGTCCGGTAGTAGAATACATTCATGCGGATCAGGCTTGCGTTGATCATTTCGCTGATTGTGGGCATTGGAGTGGTGTCCTATCTTTTTGCCCTCTACCAGGGCCAGTCGCAGCAGCGAGCGCTGAAGGATGAAATCGCACAGCGTTCGGAGTTGCTTGCGGAGAGCCTTGATGTCAGCGTCGAGCCCCTCATCGAAAGCCGTTCCCATCGCGAGTTAAAGCGCCTGATCGAGGGTTTCGGCAACCGGGTGCGGCTGGTGGCGGTTGTGGTGTACAACGATCGCGGAGGAATTGAGGCTGCAAATTCCAGCCTTGCTCAGCAATTGAAGACGGTGCCGCTGCCGGTCGACCAAGCCATTGCGCAGAACAAAAGCGCGGGTGGTTTTTTTACTCTGAATCACAAACTGACACACGTCTACGCGCTGCCCTTGCATCGCGATCAGAAAGTCGATGGCGTGCTTACGATTTTCACCAACGCCAGCGACGTCGCCGCGCAAAGCGCCTCCATGTGGCGCCAGACGTTCATCCGCATTCTGGTGGAGATGTTGATCATCGCCGCCATTACGCTGCTGGTGATGCGCTGGGCGATGGCCGGCCGGATCCGCCAAATGGCGCAGTGGATGCACGACCTGCGCTCCGGCAAAGCGCCAGCACAACCCCTGGCGCCAGACCAGGATATGTTCAAGCCGCTGGCGCGCGAAGTAACTCACCTGGCGCGAAGCCTTGCCGCGGCGCGAGCTACGGCGGAGGAGGAAGCGCGCCTGCGCGAAGCCGGCGAGTCCGTCTGGACCTCGGAGCGATTGCGGATTTTCATTCTAAGCAAGCTCGAGGAAAGCCGCCTTTTCGCCGTGTCGAACCGTGAGCCTTATGAGCACGTCCGCCAAGGCAAGGAGATCGCCTGCGTGGTTCCGGCGAGCGGACTGGTCACCGCTCTCGAGCCGATTTTGCGCGCCTGTGATGGAACCTGGGTGGCCCATGGCGCGGGCGATGCCGACGGCGAGACGGTGGACGAGCACGACCGTCTTCGTGTTCCACCCGAAGACCCGCACTACACGCTGCGCCGCGTGTGGCTCAGCAAGGAAGAGACGGAAGGATACTACTATGGGTTTGCCAACGAGGGCCTGTGGCCGCTCTGCCACATTGCCCACACACGCCCCACGTTCCGGGCGGAGGATTGGGCTCGCTACCAGGAGGTGAACCAGAAATTCGCCGTTGCCGTGCTCAATGAAATGGAGGGCGAGGAGCGGCCCGTGGTGTTGGCCCAGGACTACCACTTTGCTTTGCTGCCGAGGATGGTGAAGTCGCGCTTTCCCTCCAGCCGTGTGGCGATCTTCTGGCACATCCCCTGGCCGAACGCCGAGGCGTTCGGTATATGTCCCTGGCAGCGCGAGCTTCTGGAAGGACTGCTCGGCGCGGACCTAATCGGCTTCCACACGCAGTCGCATTGCAACAACTTTCTTGAGACGGTTGACCGCGCCCTCGAATCCCGCATCGACTGGGACCGTTTCGCCGTCAACCGCGGCGGCCACTTCACCCTGGTGCGGCCGTTTCCTATTAGTGTGGATTTCCGCGAAAATCACGAGGAACCGCAGCCGGAGGCGCCGGGATCGGTTTACCTCGAGCGGAGCGCGCTGCTGCGGGAACACGGCGTCGAGGCGGCATTCATGGGCGTGGGCGTGGACCGCGTGGACTACACGAAGGGAATCCTCGAGAGATTCCATGGCATTGAACGCTTCCTCGAGAGATACCCGTCGTACAAGGGGAGGTTCACCTTTGTGCAGATCGGCGCGCCCAGCCGGACGCGCATCAAGCGCTACCACGATCTGCAGGTCGATGTGGAATCCGAAGTGGACCGCATCAACTGGAAATTTCAGACGCCGTCGTGGCGGCCGCTGATTTATCTCAAACGGCTTCACACGCACCGGGAAATAGATCGCTACTACAAGGCAGCGGACCTGTGCATGGTGACGTCGCTCCACGACGGCATGAACCTGGTGGCCAAGGAATTTGTGGTGTCGCGCGACGACGACCAGGGCGCACTGATCCTGAGCCGCTTCACCGGGGCATCGCGCGAGCTGCGCGACGCTCTGATCGTGAACCCCTATGACACCGAGCAGCTCGCGGGCGCCATCTACTTCGCTTTGGAAATGGATCCCGAGGAGCGCAGTGCGCGCATGCGCCGGATGAGACGCGTGGTGAAAGACCACAACATCTACCGCTGGGCGGCAACCCTGATCAGCGAACTCGCCGAGGTCCGCGCGGAAAAACCCGCCGGCGTGCGGGTGAGGTAGCAGCGCCCCTACAAAACAGCAAGCGGCAAAGCCGCACGGGTCGCCCCCGGAGGTTGGGGATGCGTCCTGGATAAACTTGCGCTGCAGCGCGCCCCGGCATCACCCTGCACACAATGGGAAACGCGAGCCATAACAGAGCCGGTTCACCGCATTCCCTCTTCTCCGAATGGACCAAAATTGCGAGGCGCGTCCATTCGGCGAAGAGGGTGGCGGTATTCCTGGATTTTGACGGGACCCTGGTCGGGTTCAAGAAAAATCCTGCGGAGGTTCGCCTCGAAGCCTCAACCCGCAGCCTGCTGGAGCGCCTGGCCTGCCACCCCCGTGTCATGCTCGCGTTCATCAGCGGCCGCAGCAGGGCGGATTTGCGACGCCGGGTTGGCGTGCGAGGCGCGCTTTACCTGGGTTTACATGGGTTCGAGAGCCGGGCGGGCATTCGCGTGAGCGCGGCCTCTCGCCGCCGCCTTCTGGCCGCCCGGCGGCTGATCGCCAGCCATATAAACGGCCTTCTGGGAATCTGGATTCAGGACAAGCACGGGTGCATCGTGGTGCACTACCGGGGAGCAGCGGCGGCCTCCGCCGCGAAGGCGCGTGCGGCCGTGCGGCACGCAGTACGGCAGGGGAACGCTCCGCTGCAAATCCTGCCGGGCAAGCAAATGTGGGAGTTGTTGGCTCCGGAAATCAAGGGCAAGGGCGAGGCAGCCTCGGCGCTGGTTCGTGCCTCCGGGCGCGGCGTGCTGCCGTTTTTTTTGGGAGACGCTGACACCGACGAAATGGCCTTTGCGGCGCTTCGCGGCGCGGTCACCGTAAGAGTGGGATACTACAAGCGGACGAAGGCGCAATACTCTGTTCGTAACCCCGATGAGGTAAGGATTTTCCTGGAGCGCCTACTGGACGTCCTGGAGTAATGGAATGCTGGCGAGAAGTGTAGCGCAGAGTTTTGCTTTTGAAACTCTCCGGCTTTTCCCCGATTCCAGTCAAAAGGCCGCACAAAACTGTGCATTGCAAGGTCGTAATTTCTTGTTTTTTAGCAAGCTTTTCGATCCCACACCACATCTGTACGTCGCCCCGCGAAAGCGGGGGCCTATGGTGATGGATTCCCGCTTTCGCGGGAATGACGGCGCGAAGCACGGGAGGCGCAATTCGCTTGCGGCTCCGCCGCGCTGCGCTATCTGGCCCGTGGCGCAGCCCCGGTGTTTTAATTGCGCCTTTAATCCATGCGAGAAATCACAAGCCCTACAAACTCGTTGATTAAAGTCTTCCGGCGCTCGCTCGAAGCAGGCGTGACGCGAGAGGGATGGCTTGCTGTCGAAGGGCCATTGTTGCTGCAAGAGGCGGTTAATGCCTCAGCGGCATCGGCGGAAGGGCGCGAGAAGCGAAGAGCGGGTTGCGCGTGCTCCGTTCGCTCGGTGCTGGTGGCGCGAAGCGCCGCTGGAAAATTCGCGGACTTGTTAGCCCAAATTCCTTCGGACACGGAAGTTACGGAAGCGCCCGACGCGGTGTTTGAGAGTATCGTGGCTACCGTCACACCACAGGGCATTGCGGCGCTAGTTGAGGTCAAAGTCCCGGAGTTGGATTGCATTCTCAATCTTCCGGACCTCATTCTGATGGTCGCGTTTGGCCTGCAAGATCCCGGCAACCTGGGGACCATTTTGCGGAGCGCGGAAGCGCTCGGCGCGGATGGCCTGGTCACGCTGAAGCCCACCGTGAGCCCGCACAATCCTAAGATCCTGCGCGCTTCTGGCGGAGCTCTTTTCCGCCTTCCGGTGTTTCCGGCGCTCGCCGCAGAGACGTTTTTCGCGCGCCTGCGCGGCGCGCGAATCCGCCTGGTGGCCGCGGATCGCCATGGCGCCAATAGCATTGCCGAAGCCGATTGGAGCGGGCCGCTCGCATTCCTAGTCGGGAATGAAGCCGCCGGGCTGCCGCTCGATATTCCTCCCGATGATCGCGTGGCAATTCCGCTCCGCCCGGGGATCGATTCTCTGAACGCTGCGGTCGCCGCCGGCATATTTCTCTATGAATGCGCGCGACGGCGAGGATTTCATTATTGAATCATTGCACCGCGCTGAGTGCCGTCATTCCCGCGAAAGCGGGAATCCAAAGCAATGGACCCCCGCTTTCGCGGGGGCGACGACAAAGGGCCGGGCTGGCGAAGCCTACCATTGGGCGCAAACTGCGATTGATTCAATGAACCGATGAAGCAATCTTTTTATGGGCTTATTTGATCTTCAACTCCAAGCAAGCGAAGGCGCGGGCCGCCGCCCGCTAGCAGACCGCATGCGTCCCGATACGCTCGATGAGGTGGTAGGCCAGGCCCATCTACTCGGGCCCGGCAAGCCGCTGCGCCGCCGCATTGATCAGGACGATGTCTCCTCGATGGTCCTGTGGGGACCGCCGGGCTCCGGCAAGACCACGCTCGCCTCGATCATCGCGCGGAAGACCCGCAGCGATTTCGTCAAGTTCAGCGCCGTGCTTTCCGGCATCCGGGAAATCCGCGAGGTCATGGCCGCGGCTGAGAAAGCGCGCAAGTTGGGCCGCCGCACCATTCTCTTTGTGGATGAAATTCACCGGTTCAACAAAGCGCAGCAGGACGCCTTCCTGCCCTATGTCGAACGCGGCGATGTGGTGCTGATCGGCGCCACCACAGAAAACCCTTCTTTTGAGGTTAACTCCGCGCTCCTCTCGCGCGTGAAGGTCTATCGTCTCTCGCCACTGGCCACGGACGAAGTACAGGAACTTCTGCGCCGGGCGCTCCGCGACCAAGCGAAGGGGCTTGGTGAAGATCGCGCGGTGGTGTCCGACGGCCAATTGCGGCAAATCGCGGTCTTTGCGAACGGCGATGCGCGCTCCGCCTACAATACCCTCGAAGCCGCTGTGGCCGGCGCGGCAAAAGACGTGGAGGGCCGGGCTGTGGTCACGGATGCCAATCTTGAAGATGCCATCCAGCGCAAGATGCTGCTTTACGATAAGACGGGCGAAGAGCATTACAACATCATCTCTGCTCTTCACAAGTCCGTGCGTAATTCAGACCCGGACGCCGCGCTCTATTGGCTGGGAAGGATGCTGGAAGCCGGAGAAGATCCACTCTACGTTGCGCGGCGTCTCATCCGCATGGCTTCTGAGGATATTGGTCTGGCGGATCCGCGCGCGCTCGAGCTCACGGTTGCCGCCATGCAGGCCGTGCATTTCTCAGGCATGCCGGAGGGGGACCTGGCGCTGGCGGAGGCCGCGGTTTATCTGGCCCTGGCGCCCAAGTCCAATGCCCTCTACGTGGGCTATTCGGAGGTACGGAAAGATGCGCAGAAAAGCCTGGCCGAACCCGTGCCGCTCCACCTGAGAAACGCCGTGACCGGGCTCATGGCGGGGTTTGGTTACGGCAAGGGCTATCAGTATGCGCACAACGCCGGGGACCGCCTGACGAACATGACCTGCCTTCCTGAAAATCTGCGCGATCGACGCTACTACCGTCCTACCACGGAAGGCCTGGAAAAACGGCTAAAGGAGAGACTCGACGCGATTCAGGAGTGGAAGAAAAAACACGACGAACCTTAGCCAAAGATAGTTAGGGGTATTTATTTGACGCCACCGACCACAACGGGCCCGGTTCACAAGATTGGTCAAACCACAACCTATTGGGGTTAGTGGCGTGAAGTAAATACCCCTAAAGATAGTTGAAATCCCCGCACAAGAAAGAACGGATGACCCCAAAGGCTCCAAGGCACAAAAATAGGCGTTAACACGTGAGAGTCGCGCTGGCGTCTAGCGAGTACCAGGTTCGTAGGGGCGCTGCCTTGCTGCGCCCGCCGGGTTTGGGCAGCAAGGAGCGCCGCTACGAAGCCGCAGGCCGGGTCCCCAAAGAACCGGAGCGCGGCTTGTTTGTACCTTGTCCCCGGTGCAGTTTTTCCTTTTGTGTCTTTGTGGTGAATTTCCGAGATCGCGCCCGGAAAAGAAAAGAGGCCAGCAGGTTGCGCTGGCCTCTCGCTTGAACTGGCGCAGGCATTATTGAGCAGCAGATGCAGGTTGAATGTCGGCGACTTTGATGGTGTTGCTGGAAGCATCCAGCACGCCTTGCACCTTCACGTCCTGCCCGTTGAATTGCTTCGCCTTCGCTTGGTCATCCAGCTTATATGTGGTTCTGCTGGCGGCAACGTAGAGCACGTACTCTCCGTTTTGCTGTGTGATTTTGCCGGCGAAGAGTTGCGCCGTGGGTTCCTGCCCCTGAGCGTTCGGCGCTGCTGCCTGTGGTGTTGTCGACTGGTCCTGGGTTGATTGCTGCGGTGTGGCCTGTTGCGGCGTTGCGGGCTGTTGATTCTGTAAGGTCCACGCCGTGGACCTGCTCCGCGCAAACGCTGGGCTCGCGGTTGAAGAAACCATCATCCCTGCAAAGCCCAGCGCCATCACCAATGCGCAAAATTTAATCGTCCTCATGGTAACACCTCCGGAAAATTTAGTTGTTGCCCGCTTCTCGCTGTGACGGTTCTTGCCATTGAAGTTTCGTCACGAGGTGTTAGAAACCTCGCCCTCTGTTGATGCAAGTGTCACGCCAAAGCCGCGAGGCGGCAGGCAACGAACCTACTAATCCCTTTCGGGCGATGCAGATAAGCGCCGGAGGGGCCGGGATGGAAAGTTAGAGCCGGTAGCGATGGCGGGCGAGATGGATGAAATTTTGGCCAGAAGACGAGCAAATTCTTCATGGCGTCGCCGCATTGCGCACGGACGGTGAAATCGCTATTCTTCTAACAGGATGCTTAAGAACCCTGATATGTCATGCCGAGCAAAGCGAAGTGGCTCAGAATGACGGCCAAAAAGGGCTTTTCAGCACCCTGCTCCGAAAATTTCGGTTAGGAGAGCGGAAGGGCACGGTTTCAACCGTGCCGTAACGTGCTCCCCATTCTTGCCGTCTCCCGC
>JBOGJX010000203.1:0-4523 GCA_050745285.1 Terriglobia bacterium | reverse complement strand
CGGTACGAAAGGAAAGAAGTCTCGGGAGGCGCCTGTAACGGCACGGTTAAAACCGTGCCCTTCCGTTTTTGTCTAGCGAGTTCATGAATAATCCGGGCTAGGACACCAAGGACACGCGCATAGAAGCTTTTCTTTGTGTCTTTGTGTCCTGGTGTCTTGGTGGTCCATCTTTCAGCCGGGAATTTCAAATACGCGCGGTTAACGATTCTCCAGGAGATATTCCATGACGAGTGTGACGATGGGAATTCCGCCGATTGATCCAGCAGCCTTTGAGCATCAGCAAGTCGGCCAGATTACCGGGAGCCAACCGCAATTCTTTGACACGCTTAAGCAAACCCTGCAGCAGGCGCAGCAGATCCAAGGCGAAGCCGACAACAAGGTGTCGTCCCTGGTTACTGGCCAGGGAGGGGACATTCAAGGGGCGATGCTCGCGGTGGAGAAGGCGAACCTCTCGTTTGAAATGGCGATGGAGGTCCGGAACAAGATTGTCTCGGCCTATCAAGATGTTTACAACATGCAGTTTTAGCCTATTGCTGAAGAACCCGCGGGAAAGGTGTAGAGGCGATTTTACATCGCCACGCCAGAGGGATCCGGAAGGACATGGCTTTAGCCTCTCACAAGCGATTGCCTCTCAACCGCCGCGACGGGAAGCATCGCTTCCCCACGGCGCCCTCTCCCCAGGGGGAAAACAAGAGTTGCAGATTCCCATGGGAACCAAGCCCTCTCCCTTTGGGAGAGGGGGGGACCACGAAGTGGTGGGTGATGTCGTTTCCGGCGCGGCCTAATCCTTAGAGAACGGGCCGTGCCCTTCCATCCTCGTAATCGAATTCTCAGGGCCGCAACATGTTAGGGGTTGATGCATGCCTTTGGATACGTCCCAGCTATTGCTACAAGGGAAGACAGTCTTCCTAGGACTTACACAGCGGCAGAAAATCCTTATCGCGGCATCTCTGATTGCCGTGGCGGGGACCTTGTGGTTGTTCGTGTCGCTTCTCGGACGTGGCGATTACCAAGTTCTTTATTCCGGTCTTGACCCGGCGGAGTCGAACACCATTGTAAAAAAACTTGCCGACGAGAATATTCCGGCCGAGATGTCTGCGGATGGAAAGATCCTAAGTGTTCCCGGCGACCGCCTGGATAAGGCCCGGCTGAACATGGCGGCTCAAGGCTATCCTCAGACGGGGCGGCTGGGATTCGAAATGTTCGATAAGCCGAACTGGGGCGAGAGCGACTTTGCCGAGAAGGTGAACTACCAGCGGGCGCTTGAAGCGGAGCTTGAGCGGACCATTCAGGACCTTACGGATGTGGAGGCGGTGCGGGTGCACCTCGTGTTGCCCCACGAATCGCTTTTTACCGAGCGCGAGCGGCAGGCGAAAGCCTCGGTGATGGTGAAACTTCGTAACGGTCATTTGTCGGAGCGGTCGCTCAAGGCTATCACGTATCTGGTCGCGAGCTCGGTGGATACGTTGACGCCCGATAACGTTACAGTGGTCGATGCGGATGGCAATGTTCCAATCGTGATGCGCGGCGGCGTGAAGCCCGGATCACCGGAAGGGGCGGCGGATTACGAACAGGCCCTGGATCAGAAACTGGCGGCTACCCTAACCCCGATACTCGGCGCGGATCATTTTGTGGCCAAGGCAACGGTTGAGTACGACCCTGGATCGAGTGAAAACACGCAGGAGACCTACGACCCGAAGGATTCCGTCGTTCTCACCTCACAGGTGACGATGGACAGGGCGGACGGTGGCGGGGATGCGGGAATCCCAGGGGCGGCCAGTAACGTGCCTCCAGGACAATCGAACGCCAATAATCCTAACAACCCGAACACGACCCCCAATCCGAACAATTCATCCAGCCAAAACAACGCTAGCGGCGCAGGCGCCGGAAACGGGAACAGCGCCGCCTCGGCTGATAACTCGAGCACCGATAATGGTAGCGGAGGTGAGACCAGCGACAGCAAGACGTTTGCGGTGGGCAGAACTGTGGTTCATGTGGTTCGCCCTCCAGGCGCCATACGCAGAATTTCGGCGGCCATCCTGGTGGATAACAAGATGGAAACCCAGTGGGTGGGCAAGAAAAAAACGGAAACGGCCATACCCCCGTCGCCCGCGGAGATCAAGCAGATTCAGGCCTTAACGGCGGCCGTGCTCGGTCTTGATCCGTCTCGCGGAGATGTTGTGACGGTTGAGAATATTCCCTTTACGATCACCCCGATGCCGGCGTCCGAACCGCTGTATGGGCTGAAGCGGATTGGCCCATTCCTCACCCAATATGGGTATTTCGTCCGATATATCATTCTGGGGCTGTTTGGACTGCTTATCTTTATGTTTGTCCTGAGACCTCTTCTCCGGCAACTCGGCGCCGCGCCGCTGGCGCTGCCCAGTCCTGCAACGAGGGCCTTAGATCCCGCTCTCGCCAGTGCGGGGGGCGCCGGGGGCTTGCCCGAGCCCGCGCCAGCCCTCAACGGGATGACCAACTCAGCGGAGTTAGCTGGAATCAGCGGGGAAAAGCAGAAGTTCGCCGTCATGCGGGAAGCTCTGGTGGCGAAAGTTACCAAGACGCCTGTGGAAGCGGGACGCCTCGTTGAAGGGTGGCTGCGTGAGGATGAGGATTGACGATGTCCACAGCCGGCAAGAATGACCAGAAGCTGACGGGAGTGCGGAAAGCTGCGGTGCTTCTGATCGCATTGGGTGATAAGGCCGCTGGCGACATCATGCGGTGTTTGCCGCCCGGGGACGTGCAGCGGATCACGGCGGAGATTGCGTCCGTTCACGCGGTTTCCCATGAAGCCTCGACACAGGTTCTGGAGGAATTCAACCGGCTGGTTGCCACCCAGGAATATCTGGCTTTGGGCGGCGCCGAGTATGCGGAACGGCTTCTTGAGGCTGCCTTCGGAAGTGTTGAGGCGAAACGCTTGTTGAACAAGGCCCTGCGCTCCCACACGACGAAGTCCCTCGATCTCGCGGACCTGAGCAAATCCGATCCCCAGCAACTGGTCAAGCTGATCCAGGACGAGCAGCCGCAGACGGTGGCGCTCATCCTGGCTCACTTGGGAGCGAAGATCGGTGCAGCGTTGCTGGCGTTGCTCCCCGAGTCTAGCCGGGGACCGGTGGTGGAAAAACTTGCCAAGATGGGCCAGCTTTCCGGCGATACGGTGCAGAGCGTGCTCACCGTGGTGCAGAATAGATTCCAATCCATGGGCCGCCAGCATGACCGGCTGACTTATGGCGGCATGAACGCCGTGGCCGGGCTCCTGAACCGCGTCGATGCGACCACCAGCAAGGCCATTCTGGAGTCGATCGAACAGAGCGATCCGAATCTTGCCGTTTCGATCCGGGACGTGTTGTTTACCTTTGAAGATATGTTGACGGTTCCGGAGAGCAGCATCCGCGAATGCCTGGGTCCGATTGACAAGAAGACGTTGGCCGTGGCGCTCAAGGGCGCGTCAGAAAACCTGAAGGCCCACATCATGAAGTGCATGTCTTCGCGCGCGGCCGAAATGCTGAACGAGGACATGGAAGCCTTGGGGCCCGTGCGGATGCGCGAGGTGCAGAAGGCGCAGACCGAAATCGTAAATACCCTGCGCGCCCTCGAGGCGGAAGGCAAGATCAGCCTGAGAAACGAGGAAGAAGATGCCTTTGTGGTCTAAAGCCCGGCTCATGAGCGCTCCCGGCGCCGCCGCGAGCGAAGTGAAAGAGTTTGTATACCGGGGCGTCGAAGTGTTGAATCCGGACGAGTCAAGCCTATCCGAGGGTTTGCCGGCGGATATGGAGTTTATCTGGGGCGAACAGCCGGCGGACGCGCTAGCCGAATCCTCCGTTGGACCTGGAACGAAGTATACCGAGGAGGATGCGCGGGCGCTTGAGCAGCAAGCCTGGCAGAAGGGATTTGATGAGGCGGCGGCGCAGTCCAGGGAAAACCTGGAAAAGTCGCTTGCGCGGGAACGCTCGCATGTTGCGGCCGCTCTCTGCGAGTTCGCGGATGGGCGCGAGGCCTACTATCAGCGGATGGAAGGCGAAATCGTCCGCCTGGCCCTTTCCATTGCGCGCAAGGTTCTACACCGGGAATCGCAGGTGGACCCCATGCTGCTCACCGGCGTGGTAAGGGTGGCGCTTGAAAAAATAGCCGGTGGGACTTCTGTGAAACTCCGCGTTCCCGTGAGCCAGGTGGAGCTGTGGCGCGCCGCCGTCCGGTCTTTGCCCGCACGGGATCTTACCATCGACATTAGTGGCGATGAATCCTTGGCCGGCCCCCACTGCCTGATTATGACCGAGATGGGCATGACGGATGTGTCTCTGGACGCCCAACTGGGTGAGATTGAGCGCGGGTTTCTGGATCTTCTCACCGAGCACCCGGCAAATGGCAGGAATGGTGGCCACCATGCTTCCTAAGGGCTTGCTGTCGTGGCGGTCGATGATCACCGGAACCGTCTGTAGCGCAGAGTTTTGTTTTTAAAACTCTGCGGTATTTCATGATTCCATGCAAAAGCCCGTAGCATTTCATCATGCCATACGAAAAGC
>JBOGJX010000202.1:0-14516 GCA_050745285.1 Terriglobia bacterium | reverse complement strand
CTACTAGGGACCGATATGGTCAAGGGCGAGTCAACTCTGGTGGCTGCCTATGATGACGCAGACGGCATCACGGCAGCATTCAACCTTAACCTACTGCATCGCCTCAATCGAGAGCTTGGCGCTGACTTTGATACCGCCAACTTCCATCATCTCGCTCGCTGGAATCGTGTGGAATCACGCATCGAGATGCACCTGGAAAGTACGCGTGGGCAGTGCGTACGCATCGCGGCAGCTCATCTTGATCTTCATTTCGAAAAACGCGAAACGATTCATACCGAGAACAGCTACAAGTTCACATTCGAGACCATCCGTATTCTTCTCGAAGACGCTGGCTTCGACCCCGAACAAACCTGGACGGATGCCCGCCGATGGTATGCGGTTACGCTTGCGCGTATTCGACAACGATCACATGCAAAGGCCAAGAAGATCAACGGGGCGCATCGCATGGCCTAACCATAGCTGAGGCACGCGCACGCCGATAAGACGATTCAAGACGAAAGGGGTTACGCTCCCTACCGAAATAGGATACGGAGAAGAAAAAAATGAGGAGGGCGGGACGCAGACGGGGCTGACAAATGGATCGGATAGCGGTCGCGCTCTTTAAGCACCGGTTTGTGAGCATGATGGGGTTGCTCGGTGCGGCCAATGGCCGCATCGCGCCTAAGCTTCTCAAGTCGAGCCGTAAAGATGAAGCGTCCAACTAAGACGGTTTCCTCCTGCCGGCTGCGGCGTCCCGCCTTGAGAAGAGCGGGGAAACCGGCGACCTCTGGAACGAGTTCCGCGTGGACCCTTCTACCCGCGAAGTCAATGCGCTGGCCGGCGCTCTGAACCGGGCGGCCAGCGCCCGTCACCAGGTGGAGGCGGACCTGAGAGAAGCCAAGGAAGCAGCCGAGGCCGCGAGCCGCGCGAAAAGTGAATTCCTGGCGAACGTGAGCCACGAACTCCGCACCCCGATGAACGGCATCCTAGGGCTGACCGAGCTCGTGCTTGATACTGATCTTACGCGGGGCCAACGAATCCTTTGAATGCCCTGGCGTCGCCAAGCCCCCACCCGAGCCACGCCCATCCGAACATAGTGCTCCACGTCCTGAGCGGACAACTGCTTCCGCCTGAAACGAAGGGTTCATAGACTCACCTACAAGCTCAGCAATTCGCGGAACCTCGCGGACTGTCGCCGCGACATCTCCACCATTACACCGCCGCGCAGTTTTACCTGGAGATTACCGCTGACAGCGGTCTCGACCCGTTCCACCCATTTCAGGTTCAGAATGTGCTTTCGCCCCGCGCGAAAGAAGACGGCAGGATCAAGCCGCTCACCTAGAGCTGTCAGAGATCGCTGAATGAGCGGCCGTTCCTGGGCGAAGTACAACCGGGTGTAGTTGCCTTCCGACTCCAGCAGGAAAATATCATGAACGCGGACCAGCCAGCAGCGCTCGCCGTCTTTGACGAAGACTCTCTCCATTCGCGCTGAAGGTCCGCGCGGGCGGAGCTTTGCCACGGCCGAAGCCAGGCGTGCCGGCGCCACGGGCTTCACCAGGTAATCGAGTGCGCTGACTTCGAACGCCTTCAGGGCATATTCGTCGTAGGCGGTAGTGAAGATCACCTGTGGTACGTCGTCGAGGCGCTCCAGCAACTCGAACCCCGTCATGCCCGGCATCCGGACATCAAGAAACAAGACATCGGGTGCGAGCCGTCCGATCATTTCCAGTGCTTCTTCGGCCGTGCGGGCCTCACCCGCGACCTCGACTTCAGGATGCGTATTTAGCAACCGTCGCAATTCCTGTCTCGCCATCCGCTCGTCGTCGATGATCAGCGCTTTCATGGAGTGGTAGGAATCAGGATCGTAGCGGCGACGTGGCGTTCTCCGCATGGCGCAAGCTGCAGGCTCGCGCGTTCACCATAAAGAATACGGAGACGCTCCCGGGCATTGGCGAGTCCGACCTGCGTGGAATCCGTCTGCCTTTCGCCCAGTGCGCCCGTGTTCTCCACCTCGATCCGCAAGGTGTCGCCCTCCGGGAACGCCCGAATAAATAGGTCGGCGCCGGATGAGGCCTCCTCGACGCCATGTTTGATGGCGTTTTCAACCAACGTTTGTAGCAGCATGGGTGGGATTGGGAATTGGCGAACTGCATCGTCTACCACGAGCTCTACCCTTAGCCTGCTCTCGAAGCGGATCGACTGGAGCGCAAGATAGTCGGAGACCGCTTCCAGCTCGGAAGCGAGAGGTACGGTATGGTGGCGATCCCTTTGCAGGTTGTAACGCAGAATGTTTGCCAGGCGCGTGATCATATCCTGGGCCTGCGCCGGATCTTCGCTGATCATGCCCCGGATTGAGTTCAGGCAGTTGAATAGAAAATGCGGGTTCACCTGCGCTTCCAAGGCCCGCAGTTCTGCTTCGCTCAACGAGAGCTTCATCTGCGTCTCCTTCTGCTGTACTTCCCGCGAATGGCGAAGTGAAGTGATCGCGAAATAGAGGACCGACCAGATAGCCATCACCACAGAGAGCCATAGAAACATATACACAACCGAAGACGGCTGACTCCATACGCCCAGGCGCCCTTCGATGGCTGTGTATACCCCCACGACGAGACCACTCTGTACGGCGGCAATTGCGATGCAGGCCGCCGCGAGCCGGACCGCTGCCCTGGCCAAGGGGAGAGCGGTCCAGGCACGCCGGCGAATTTCACGGCGCAGCAAGTGCGTCAGGCCGATGCTGTAAAGGAAAAACAGCAGGTATCCAATGACGACGCTTGGCCGCCATCCGTTTTCCATGGCGCCGGTGGTCAAACCGATCGCGCTGAAGGCAGCCCACCCGCTGATCTGACAAACCCAATACTGCGCGTTCCTTGTTTTCATGAACCCATTCTTCGGCATTCTTGATCGCTGGGTTTGCAATTTGTGATGAACGGTTGCCTCAGCAGATGAACGGCGCCTCGGGGGGTTGACCATACCGGCCAAGCAGAGGCCCGCCTTATCCCCAATAGCCTACCACCAACGATGATCTTACCTCACATAGCGATAAGCAGAAACTCGTCGCATATTCCACATAAAGAACACCATAGACATCATGGGCTTTCTCGGAGCTGATGCCGAGAATCGGACAACCAAGGACGGCGTTCCTTTCACTATCCTTTCACTTGCCACCAAGCGGTCCTGGAAAGACGCCCAGGGCGAGTGGCAGTCTCACACCGATTGGCATCGCGTCACATGCTTCGGCGCGGTCGCTGAATTTGCGGCCAGCCTGAAGAAGGGCGCGCACGTTCACATCACCGGCTACCTGCGCTCGCGCGAAGTCGAAAAGCCGGTCAACGGCAAGAGCAAAAAGAACAGCGCCACGGTCAAATTCACAGCGTGGGAAGTCCGCGCGATTCGGATCGCCAAACTGGACCGCGCCGTCGAAGCCAATCCTTCCACTGACATTCCCGCCGACGATCCCGCCATCTGAATCCCGCAAGAAAGGGCCTCACCTCCGGGCGAGGCCCTCCTTCCATCTGCTGGCCAAGGCCATCGCGTCGTTCGACCAATCGGGGAAAGGTGTGCTATTTCCGGTGCTCAAGCTCAGGCTATCTTGGTCACTTAAACTTCTCGACCACCATCACGTTGCTACCGCTCCGTTCCAGTTGAGGATAAAGCATCCATCGGCAATTGGGCGAGACAGCGAGGCCGGGGTAAAGCACGGTCCACACCTTATCGAGCATGGCAACCTCGCTTGTGGCGCCTGTGGCGAGGTTCAGAAATCTCACCGCCACAGGAGACGCCACGTTGAGTGGCGTCAGGTTCGGTGCGAGGAAATCAAGAAAGTAGATGCCACGCCTCACCAAGGCCCAGTAAGCCCAATACCCACCGAAGGGTGAATCGAGCACCTTGCTTTCTTCGCCCCCGTTGACGGGCACCCTCCAGACGCCGGGAATAGTCCGTCCCTTTGCGTAATAGACAAATCTGCCGCCTTGCGATTCGAATGGTGCGAATCCTCCCTTCTTTGTGACTTGCACGGCATGTTTCCCGCGAGGCGTCGTCTTCCAAACCTGCCATTCTCCTGTCCGATTGGAAGCGAAATAAATCCACTTATCATCGTTTGAGTAGCTCGGCGTGACATTTTCGCATTCATCATCAGTAATCTGGGAGGGCATTCCTCCTTCTGATCGGACGATGTAGACATTGGCGTTTCCAGCAGCGCGGCAATCGAAAACAATGTGTTTTCCATCCGGAGACCAGCGTGGGCAGCCCGCCCCGTTTAGGCACCGAAAGCTGGTGAGCTTGGCAGGATTCGATCCGTCGTCATTGCTAATCCAGATTTCAAAAGTGCCGGAGCGGTCAGACGCGAACGCAATTTTTCTGCCATCCGGCGAATATTGCGGAGCGATGTCATGCCGGGCGGAGTAAATCAGCTTTTTCGGAGCACTGTTCTTGCCCGCCGCTTTAGAAATAGACCGCCTCCAAACGCTGGTGAAACCCACCACCTGCATATAAGTCAGGCGGTTTCTCTTTCGGAAAATATCCGGGTAAATAACGTTGTCGCCTGTCCCGAGCAGAGGGCTTAGCGTTCCTCCGTTGACGGCGAGTCTCCGTAGTTGGGGAACGTCGAACCGGTTCGAGGAGAAAATGATTTCCGAGCCATTCGGGCTCCAACTCAATCCACTGATGTACGCCCGATCTGACGTCAAGGAAACCGAGTGACCGGTTTCAGTCTCCACCAGCCAGATCTCCTTCACGCTCACACTGGAAGTCCGTATGAAGGCAAACTTCCGGCCATCCGAACTTCGCGGCACGATGGGCATCACAACCGCACCGCCGCCACGTGAATCGCGTCATCGATTGCGCTCCAAAACCGCGAGACCGTTGCAATGTGCGGAGTCCGAAGGGGCGGCCTATTAAAAACTTTTCAGCATCCATACCTTGCCCGGCGCGGTCCATTCGAGAAAGGCCAAGCGTTTGCCATCGGGAGACGGCACGGCCCAAGTCTCATAGCTCCCGACCTGCTGCCGCAGGACCGTGGCGTGACCTTGCATGTCAACATTAAGAAGATGGGCGCCCCAGTATGTTCGCCTTGAAACGTAGACACCTTTTTCGTCCGCAGCTCAGTCCATAGACTGGAAGCCAGATTCCCCCTTTACCGTAAGATCATGCGCTTGCCCGCTCGGAAGTGAAATAATCCTGAGATGGCCGTCCGGCTCACCACCCAATGCGACCCAAATTCGTGAACCGTCATTTAACTATCCAGGAATTGCTCACGGTAGCTGCACGCGCAAAGCGTACAGTTCGTGGGTCGGCGTGCTGCGGAGCAATAATGGTGATCCATCCGGGGCCACGCCCGTCCACACGCCGGCCGCTGGAAAGCCGCTCAGGCTTGCGAGACACTCCAGCTTGCCGTCGTACACGCG
Source organism: Terriglobia bacterium (assembly GCA_050745285.1). Classification (GTDB taxonomy): domain Bacteria; phylum Acidobacteriota; class Terriglobia; order UBA7540; family UBA7540; genus RH2-MAG17b. Next base: position 9,135 of record JBOGJX010000202.1, on the reverse strand, counting down.
AACACGGAAGAGCGCCGGCATACTGGTGCTAATTTGAGCGAAATAAACATATTGTCCGTCTCTAGACCAAGTTGGTTCGCTGATATCCGGCACCGTAACCACTAGCTTCTGCTGTCCGGTCACCGAATCGAGGATATATAAGTGGTGCGGATTAGCAGTCGGTGTGGCGTCAAGCGTTGCGATGTAGCGTCCGTCAGGCGATAGCCGGGCAGTCCACGATCCACCCGACCCTGGAATTTCTCGGATTTTCCGGGTTCTGAGGTCCAGACGGTGGATGAACATTTGCGAAACATCGCGGCGATAGAGGGGTTCGTCGTAAAGTATGGATTGCCCATCCGGCCACCAAGTAGCAACGCTCTCTTCGCCTTCGCCGGGGATCACTTGCCGCAGTTCACCGCCGTCTCGGGATATTAAGTAAATCTTGTAGTGAGAACCGTGGCTGATACCCTGAAATGCGATCTGCTCGGCATCAGGCGACCAATGAGGCTCGCGAGCCTCCAGGGGCGGAAACGTGAGCTGCATCGCGTCGCTGCCGTCGGCGCGGGCGCGCCAGAGAGTGTAATCCGGGTAAGTCACATAGGCCACCCATTTCCTGTTCCTCGAAAAATCCACTTCGGCCGCCGAGATGCCGCCCAGGAAATCCGCGAACATCCGTGACTTCAGGTCCAATCGCATCAGCTCGCCGCGAGATTCCCCGCCAAAAACGAAAATCTTCTTGCCATCGCGGCTGGGCAGAGGTGAGAAGTAATCGAGCGGACCCGAAGTCAGGCGCACCAGATTTGAGCTGGACCGGCGGAGCCAGGTGCTTCGTTCCCGAAGAGCCCAAATGTCGTAACGCCCGTTCTGTCTGGCCTGAAAAATGAAGTATTTGCCATCCGCCGTCCAGCTACCGCAGCACGCCCGGGAAAACTTGCTTCCCAGAAAGGGTAGCGGGTGGAGATGCGCTCCGTCTGCACCGACTTCCCATAGTGATGTCGTCTCAGTTTTCCGGTTTAAGACTGAGAAGCGCAACAATCTGCCATCGGGCGACCAGCGAGGCCAGTAAGGCCAGCCGGCCACCGTTGCTATCTGTCGCATCTCTCCACCGTCGCTGCGGGCCTCGAACAAATCGTGTCCGTAGCAGAAGGCAACTTTGCGGCCATCAGGCGCCCAAGAAGCCATCCCCGACCAGGCGTCCTGGCCGATGTGGCTGGGAGGCCGCAACAGCCAATGGAGCGATTTCCCAGTTGCCGAGGCCACCACGATATTTTCGGTTCCGCTCGCGGTTGAGTCATCGCCGATGAATTCAGATCCTTCTGGCGAAATATCCGTGGGCCAGAAGCCCGAAGGGAGGGACAACGGCGCTACTTCTCCGCCCTTATTGGAGACGGACACCAACACCATGCCAGCCCCCTGGTTTTCCTTAAAGTACACTCGTACTCCGTCCGTGAGCAGCGGGTTGGTGTAGCCCTTCGCATGGCCATCATCGGTTAACTGCGTGAAACCCAGAACCCTGGGGTTTGGCGGCGCTGACGACTCTCCGGAGAGGTAATAGAAGACAACGAGGAGAACTGCGGCGAGAACCACTTTCAGCGAAAGGCGTGCAAACCAAGGGCCGGACCTGGGGCGCGGCGAAGGGAGGCGTTCACTGCGAGCTGGATCTTCCAGCCTTTCTTTGGAAGGGGCCACCAGGGGGGTCTGATAAGTTTGTAGTTCAATGGGAAGTTGAAGCCCGGCAGTTTCCGGCAACTTCACGATCCCTTTTTGTGGCGCCCCGCTAGATGCGTCACTTCCCAAAGGCTGGACGGCTGCCTCAACGAAGACTTGTTCAGTATCCGATTTCGGGCCAAGCTGATCGTCGCGTTGAGAATCGGACGCTGCGACCCGGCTCTCTTTCCCTAATCGAAGATTCTCTGGTGGGGGCGAAGCGGCCCGAGACGAGAATAAAGGAACTCTCTCGAGCCTGACGTTCGTCGCTTCGATGGTGACAGGGGCCACAAAGCAGAACCCGCGCTTGAATACGGTTTGAATATATTGGTTCCCGTTCCGGTCATCTCCGAAAGCCCGCCTCAAAGTTGTTATGCACTGGTTAAGGTTATTGTCTTCGACAAAGGTTTCTGGCCACACCTCTTTTATCAGGACTTCTTTTGGAACTAAGCGACCGTGCTGCTCAAGGAGCACTCTAAGCACTCGAAGAGCCTGGGGCCTGAGCGGAACGATATTCCCGAACCGGAATAATAACTCCTCGTCTGCATCAAAACAGAAGGTCCCACTTCGATAGGTCATGTCCCCTCCTCAACTTACGGCGTTCAGGAGTGCTTCAGAATAAATTCACAACCTTCTAAAGACTTTCCGAACCCGCATGTCGTAGTTTGCCTGAGCGGCTAATGCACCAGAGTATAATCGAGGAGCAGTTGTCGGGAAATTAACTCCTGGCATATTGACTCGTGAGTTACGCAAGACGGCGGAGGTTAAGCCAATGAGCTGGCTCCGAGCGCGGTCCTTGCTGGCTCTTACACCGATTGCGCTTACGTTGACGTCACGGCGCCCAAAACCGCGCCGGAGCCCAGCACCATCGTGTTTCTGGGTTTGAGGATTGTCGGGTTGCGTACCACTGTGCGCAACGAACCGCTTAGCCGATCAGGTGGCGAGTGGTCGCCCCCGGTGAAGGTGAAATGACCGAGCATGTCCATCTGAGGAGGTCGTTCCCATGTGGCACATTTTGCTCTCTGTGAGGCGCCTGCTGCAACGGGCAAACCTGCGGGTCCAAATGGCGCCACTGGTCCTGCTGGCCTGCTTGCTGGGGATGCCGCAACTCTTTTCGAACACGGTCACCATTGATTTCGAGGGCTTCCCTGACGGCACGGCCATCACTACGCAATACTTGGGCCTGTCTTGAAAGTCCGGAATGATCCAGCTTTCCATTACCGCTTTCAAACGACGACGACATATCGAGTAAGGAGGGTACGTGATGAGATTTTGTACCAGACAATTGTTGCTTAGAGTCCTTCCTCTGGCCGTGATGATGGCTTGTGCCGCAATCGCGGTTCGCGCTGCACCCATTACTATCGCCATCGTGCCGTCGACGACAACCGTGCCTTTGGGGAGCGATGCCTCCCTGGGTATCGCTATTTCCAATGTGAGCGACCTGTATGCTTTTCAATTCGACCTAGGGTTTAATCCGACGCTGTTGTCTGGCCAAACGATCGTAGAGGGAGCGTTCTTGCCCGCAGGCGGTTCGACCCTCTTTATTCCAGGGACGATCGACAACACTGGTGGAACAATTGCTTTTACCGCGGACACCCTTCTTGGACCCGGCCTTGGCCTCAACGGCAGCGGTATCCTGGCGACAGTGACCTTTGCTACCATTGCACCCGGTACTAGTTCTATAGACCTTCTGAATGTTCTCCTGCTGGATTCGAACTTAAATGACATCGCCTTTGGTTCTGCCAATGGTAGCGTCACAGTGAACGGGATGGCGCCGGTTCCAGAACCGTCGTCGTTGACCCTACTGGCGACAGCCGTGCTCGCGTTGATTGCGCTCGCGGTCGCGCGGATGCAAATCAGCTCCACGATCAGAGTCGGTGCTGAATAAACGTCAACTTAGTTTAGCTTCGACGCCTCGGTGGTATGTCCGGATGCGTTACTGACGGTTTCCGACCATTGTTGGCGACAGGGAGGCTGCAGTGAACAATGCCAAGACCGAATGGACGCGGGGCGCAGTTGGCAAGGGTGTGTTGGCCCTCGTGATCTATGCGTTGGGCGCGCTTCCCCTTTTGGCGCAGTGTGCTCCTACGTATACGTGCACGCAGATCACCAACGATCCTACGAATCACGAATCGCCCTCTATAAATGACAAAGGGCAGATCGTGTGGTCCCAGCTTACCCCTGTGGGTTCTTCCCTTCTGTGGCAGGTTTATGAACGGGACATGTGGCCAGACAACAGCGTCGGAAGAAACGCCAGTCCCACGCCCCAGCGGGTGCCAGTCCCGGACCCGAACCACAACTTTCAGTACCCCGTGATCGACAACACCAGCGACATAGTCTATCTCAAAGACCAATCAGGGGGCGGCGCTGGACTTCAGGTCGTTGAGAACCGGGGAGGCTCTGAAGCAATCATAGAATTCAGCACTCAAAATCTGGCCTCCGCTCGGATCGCCGGAAAGCACTTCGGAATATCAAGCACGGGCACCATTATCTCTTACTATGACTTCTGTCAACTGAGCTGTATCCAAATCTTTGACGTTTCGGGTAATCCTTCGATTCAAGGTAGCCTGATCGATTACTTTGTCCCGGATATCAACGACAATGGGACTTTCGCGTTTGTTTACAATCACCAAGTTTGCACTGCCCCTACTACTGACCCCGTTAACAGTCGTGATTGTAGCGCCGGAAGTGGAGACCTGCCCCGCATTACGAACCCTGAACTCCTCTGGGATCCGTCGCAGGAGAAGGTAATCGCCAAGGCAGAAGTCGTCTATATCAATGGCGGACAGGTCATCTCGACAGTAGGCGGGACTATTGATGACGGCATCTGGGCCGACGTCAACGACTTGGGCATGATTGTTTACGAAAAAACGGATTCCAGTGGATTTAACCAGATATACCTTGCCACCCCCTACTGGCAGCAATGCCACGGAAAACCAGGGCATTGGGGTGCCGACACGTATGACGCCAGCAACATGCGCATGTGCAGTTGGGGGTGTCTGACAACCGCACTCGCCAGAGCATTAGCCATCGAGGGCGTCTCCGCTATTCCCGAAACAGGCGGAGGGAGCGAGCCCAACGACCCGGGCAGCCTCAACGTCTTCATGGGCAATCACCAGGGGGACTATGTTGGCAGTAAAGCCAAACCCGTACCGACCACTGAAGACGTCGGAAGCGCAGCTAGTCGGCTCAACTTGAAGTTTAATGGCGGCTTGGAAGGGGAGACGTGGGACCCGGCCAATCCTACCTCTGCAAGCTCTCTGAAGGCTGTTGCTGACCTTGAAAGCACTGTTGCGATTGATAATCATCCTGTCATCGTTTACGTAACTTCGCGCTCTAACCCTCCGACATTTCCAGGTCACTTCGTTCTAGTTACGGGCATTGTCAGAGACCCCTCGTGTTCTTCGTATAACGATGGGACCTTCTGCGTAGACTTCCTGATTAGCGACCCGGCCGGCAGTCCGTCGGACGACAACGGCAACCTCAACCAGCCGTCAAAACTTCCCTACACCACGCTAAGCCAATACGGGAAATTCGGAATCCGCGGGTTTGTACAAGATCCGGAGGACAACAGCGATCTCTTCTTAGGCACTGAAGATGAGGCAAACTTGCTGGTGGTCGATCCTGCCGGACAACGGACCGGCCTCGATCCCAGTACGGGCACAGTCGTCAAGGAAATCCCAGCTTCGGTCTACTACAACGACCTTCCCATCGACGACGAGGACATCGTTGATGTAGGACACGTGTTCGGCCCGCCTACTTCAACTGGCTATTCAGTCGATATTCCCCAACCATTGCAGGGGACGTACACCATCGTGGTCCAGGGGTTACAGACAAGCTCATACAACGTAATCATAAGGGCCTTCTCTCAGGATGGGAGCCCTCAGCCGGCTGCTGTGTTGCAAGGGAACGTAGAGCCCGGTTCGACCTCTACCACGACTGTACAGTTCGACGCCACACCTGGTTCGACTCCGACTATGACGCCCATGCCGGGAGACCGTAATGGCGACGGCCTGGTTGATTGCAATGACGTTGCCATTGTGAAGGCGTCTTTTGGCAAGAAGATCGGCCAAGCCGGATTCGATCCACGGGCGGACGTAAACGCAGACGGAATTATCAACATCTTTGACTTGGCAACAGTCGCCAAGGCACTCCCTGCCGGAACCAAGTGCCCGTGAGCCGTTCGACTCCGCCAGTTGGAACGCCTATAGCCTTGGCGAGTGAGCAGCTTTCGCTTTCGATCACTCGGTGACGCAGAGCCAGGATTTCCAATTACAAAGCCGCCTGAGTCTGGAGGGAAGCACGGAGAGCCGCAAAGAGGGAAACCGGCAGGGCAAGCATAGGAGCCATGGGTTACCAGCGGAGCGAGGGCCAATATCAATGATTTCAATGCGGACCGAAAAGTTAAACTTAAGGAGGACCAGAACAATGCCTAAGGATAATCGCAAACAAAAGAGCGCAGTTATGAGGATTGCTGCGGCTTCCTTTTTAGTCGTAGTGGTGGCCGTGCTGTCTGCAAACACGGCACGGGCAGACACCATCTTTTCCGACAATTTTACGAGTACGACCCTGAATCCAGCTTGGCAGGTTCTGCCGGGACAAGGCAGCTACTCCGTTGGCGGCGGGCAACTCCGTTATTACAACGTAAGGATCGCCGTCCGCCACCACAGGCTGGTATAACCCGGCTCTAACCTTAGCGCTCCCCTTCACCGGAACGGATTGGGAAATCGATCTTAAAGCCACGTACAACCTGAATTATCTCTTCAGCAACGGGAACTCTACCGGGGCGCAGGGACCAGAGGTGGCGGTTAAATTCAATCCGAGCGTGACAACGAGTAGCTACGGAGGCCCCAACTACGCAGGCACCGACTTCGCATTAATAGAGCGGGATATTGACGCCTGCACCGGTTGCACCCCAGGAAATTACCTTGGTGCTAGCTACGGGGTAGTGAGTAACAACAACTTGCTCAATCCCGCAGACGCAGGAACTCCGCCACCGAATGATATTGGGGATGGCACCTACTGGTACCAAATCATAAGGAACGGCGGGACACTCGGTATTAACGTCAGCTACGACGGGATCAACTACACCACTGGTATTTCAACCGCTCTGACTGATCCCTCAGGCACATACAACGAGCTGCTGCTAGGCGGCGTCACATATCTGTCCGCTGGCTCTTACACCGACTATGCTTACGTTGACATCACGACACCCACTGCTACGCCGGAACCAAGGTCGCTGATTCTCTTTGGCACTGGGTTACTCGCGCTCGCCGGCTTTTGTGTCCGGCGTCGAAAGGTGGCGTGATCGGGAAAGCCAATGCTGTTTTCGTCTGTCCTGGGCGAAGGAGGTGGCGAAAGAGGACATACCAGAGCCGCTCCCGCGGGTGCTGCGGAGGAGCATTCCATTCATGGTATACCGAGGCTCAGTTATGAGGCGGCGGGATTTTTTCCGAATAGCCGCTTCGGGTGCCGCAGTGAGTTTCTGCGGCTGCGGCGGCGGCTCGAACACCTCGTCTTCAGCTCCATCTCAGCCTAACAAGCCAACTCAACCTCCGACCCAGAGCAGCAGCGTTGTTTCAGTGAGCGGTACGCAACTGATCGTGCAAAAGCGGAACAGCGATGGTTCGCTTCAAGCCGCCGCACCTTACACCATTCGCGGGGTCGATTGGTCGCCGGCGAGTAAAACAACCAATACGACCCCCACCGATCCCAACAATGTGAACGTGCGCAGACCGGAATTCCAAAACTGGTATCAGACGGACGCGCCTCTCATCGCCGCCGTGAACGCCAATACGATCCGGACTTACATGGACATGGGCGCAGATTCAAGCACCTTCGATTCGACCGTGAAGCCCATCCTCGACCTGCTGTACAACAGCGGCATCATGGTGATCCTCACCGTCGATGATGCGATCAACAGCACGAGCCGCATCCAGCAGGCGGTTCCACTTTACAAGGATCATCCCGCGTTGCTGATGTGGTTGGTCGGCGACGAGTGGAACAACAACCTATATTTCGGCGTCGCGCCTTCCGTGCAGGATGCGGCCCAGCGCACGCAAAACGCCGCTCAGCTCATCAAGAGCCTGGATACGAACCACCCGGTGGCGACGAGCTACGGTGATATCGACATCGATGCCAACGGCCTGCGGTTGAGCGACACCTCAAATTATGTAAACAGCGTGTGCCCGAGCGTCGACGTCTGGGGCCTGCAGATCTACCGCGGGAATACCTTCGGCACCCTTTTCAGCCAATGGCAATCGATATCCCCAAAGCCAATGTTCTTGGCGGAGTTTGGAGCAGACGCTTTCGCTTCATCAACTGTCCTGGTGACCTGCCCGCAGGGAGCGGTGAATGAGCAGGCGCAGGTGGATTGGGATTTGTCCTTATGGAATGATCTTTCCAAAAACCTGTCAGCCCAGGACACTTCGAAGGTGTGTCTGGGCGGCCTGGTTTTTGAGTTTGAAGATGAATGGTGGAAAGTTTCGCCGCCTGATTCTCAACAAACATGCGGCTTTGCATCTTCTGGCCAGCCAGATGGATTCGCAAACGAGGAGTTCTTCGGTATCGTCGATATCGATCGAAATCCTCGGCAGGTTTACAGCGCCCTGCAAAACGCGTTTGCCTGATGGTGGCGCATCACATAGCTTTATACAGCACACCCTTATGTTGTCGTGCGGATTCGGTTCTCCGGACTGTGCCGGTTGTTGTTTGTTTCGACGGCATCCCTAACGTCTCCTATAGCTTTCGGTAGACCTGACGGCTCAGCCCATACGAATTGAAATCCGCCTCGCAAACGATTAGCAATCGTCCCACCCTCTTCTCATTCCTTTTTCGGCGCTCCTACTCTTCTGCCTACCAACTGACTGTCACCCCATCGGCGATTACACATTCCGAGGCGGTGTTGCAGTATCCCGGTTTCAACGTGTTGCGCTAAGGCGCGCGAACCGCGACCTTCCAACCTTCTTGTCTGCCTTGATTTCCCCAAGTCACTCTCTTTTCTGCCCCCTGCTTCTCGCGGGCACGGCGAGATGGGAAAGATGCCTGCGCGCTGGCAGCGCTGCGGGCTTCTGCTTTGGCTTCGCCACCCTCCGGGTTTGCGGTCGCCCAAGAAACAAAACGATAAAGCGAAGTTTCTTGGCTCCCCCGCAAAAAGCAGCCCTTGGCCTTGCGAGCAGGCCCCACTCGCCCTTTAGTGCCCCGCGAGAAGCAGGGCAGAAAAGGAGAAACAACGTGACCCAGGAAATCACGATCCGGCAGACAGCAGACAAAGCGTCAAGCGCGGTCCCCGCAGGACAAGCCTCTACCGAGGCTCCCACAGTCGGCGCGCGCTGGGGCGCTGAGAGAACAGACACAAAACCAATGATCTCTTGGGCGGCCCTCTTGGACGAAGCCGTCAAGAAGCCCGGCTATATCCATCAAGCGTACTCCCGATTCCACAATTACAGC
>JBOGJX010000201.1:0-8601 GCA_050745285.1 Terriglobia bacterium | reverse complement strand
CGCAGGGGTCGCGATAGTGCCCTTGATGAGGACGTCTTCGGGATTCACCGCCCGGCCATAGAGCTTTGTATTGTCATCGGTATCCTGCTTCATCACCGCCCCCTTGAGGGCCACGCCGGCAAAGAGCCCGCGTGAACGCGAGTAGCTGAGGATTTCGGCGTGCAATTGCGCATCCGTCTCAGCTCCTGCCGAGCGGCCCACAGGTCCGCCGGCTACCGACGCATCGGCGCCCAGCGTGACTTTGCTTTGTAGCAGTTTCCGGGCGCCGCCGGAATTCATCACGAGGAAGACGACATCGGTGGCCTTCCCGCCGATTTGGAATCCGAAGCTTCCGCCGCCCAGAGTGAACAGAGAGGGCGCACCCCATGGACCGTTTCCGTTCCGCCGGCAAATAAGAACTCCCCGGCCGTAGCGGCCGCCAAACCCAAATGCAAACTTAATCTCGGAAGGGATAATGCCCACGCAGACCGCCTGGTTCAACAAGTTAGCAGGAATACCCTGGTCCGGCGTCTGCATGATCTGGTTGATCACGAGGTTGGCCTTCTCGAGTTGCTTTGCCTGGTCGCTCTCAGCTTGAGCGAGTGACGCGCCACAGATCACGAGGCACGCAAAAACGATCAGCAGTTTTTTCATTTCAGTCTCCTTTAATGGGTCGTCTTAACGAGACGCCGAAAACCTGATTCTAATACAGACCATGTCCCAGCCGCTCAGGATGGCATGGTGACTCCCAATTCAACCTGCCATGCTGATTGCTTCGGCCCTGCTCAGAGCAAACCGGCGAGGAATCTGCCCGTGCCCCCCAATCAACGGCGGAAACCGCACACTATTAGGATTACAAACTATAGTGACATCCATGATTGTAGCGGCGGCTTGCCGCCGCTGGTTTTCCGGCATTCAGGGAACGCTGCCACAACAAGAGGTGTCACTATGCTTTGTAATCCTCAATACTTCAGGATGATCCTTCCGCGGGCGTGTGTCAGTTCAAATTTGCACACCATGAAGGGATTCGGTCGAATATTAGGGAATCCGGATTATTCATGACATGGATGCCATTGTCAGGAGGGCGCGGCAATTCTTCTTGAAATACTGGCCGTGCCCTCCTGATTGCCAAACCGAGCTTAGGTAGAGTCGAGGATGGTCGCGGTCGCGGCGAAGTCGCCGCCTCGTCTCCCATCCCCGCTCATCGAACCGGACATGCGGATTTCCCGCATCCGGCTCTCCGACAGGGTTCACCGCCAAGCTCACGGACGGGCGCCAAGATGCACACGCCGCAACCGTGGCACGCCCAGCGGGCCAAAAATCATGGCGTCGGCGTGACGCCCGCTTCGCGCGGGTTGCGCTTTGCGTGATTTGCGGGGAGGATCAGACGAACAGGCCAATGGAGGTGACGGGCGTTACAAAACCGCAGGCTTCAGGGAGTGCGGATCGGAGGGTATTGGTACTGAATTCCCGAAGACAACCAGCTACTTCGCATCGACGCGGTGCGCGAGACAGCCGCCTCACACGGCAACTGTCTCGCTTTTAACGGCTACTTGAAATATGTGCTGAATTTGCGGCGAACCGAACCCATGAGAACGAGCAAGCCCGTGCCTAGCAGTATCAAGCTGCTTGGCTCTGGCGTTGTTGTTGGGGATCCCAGGCCGGCCAACGGCGCGATATCATCTGCACTGCTAATAGCTGGACTCGTCGCCGTAAGGGTGTTGCTGGTCAGGTCATACTGCAACCCGTCCGCACCTCGCTGAATCAGGTACAGGGTATTGCCGTTACTTGCGACACCATCGATGACATCACCATTCACTCTGGTGAACGTCGCGCTTGAAAGATCAGTCGGGAGTGTGTAGAACCCGCCACCATCCGATCCCACGTACAATTTTCCAGTCATGGCATCGAACGTCAAACCATCCGGCTGGTTGGGAGTCGAAATGGTCTTGAGAATGGCGCCGGTCGCCGGATTCAGTTGTGCTACTTCAGTGAGACCGAGTACCGCAAACAGGTCGCCATTGCTGTCGTACGCCAAGCCGTCGGGCCTCGCGTGAACGTTCAAGCTCGTTACGGCTTTCGTGGTCAGGTTGACCCGGTCGATGGTGGTACTGAAAGCATCGCTCACCAGGACGCTATTACCCCCCGGCTCCAGCGTCATATCGGCGGCGCCGGCCCCGACAGTGGCCAGAATTGAATTGGAATTTGTGTTTGGGTTGTAAACGCCGAGTTGGTCGGTGGCAATGATGCTATAGATAATGTTCCCATGGGTATCGAAGATTAAGCTATCCAACGCGGCCGGCGCCGTGGTCACCAGCGAGATTGTGTTCGTTGTTGTATTCCATGCATAGATGTTATTCCCCCCCGTGATGTAAGCCGTGTCGCCCCTGGCCGTCGGAACAAGCGCCAGGAATGCTACTAAGCCTACCAGGAAGACACACTGAAACACCCTATTTGGAATTCTCATGATCACCCTCCTTAGTTTTTGGCTGAAACTCCTGCTAAGGAACTTACACTCATTTATCGAAAAGAGCAAGCAGATTATTACTTTGTGGATCTGGCGCGGTCATCCGTCCGGGCGTGCCAAGGCCACTGCGCCCAAACCAGCGGGCGACGCAAGCAGCGCCCCTACGAACCCGGTCCTGGCTGGGCGCAGCCGCCCTTTGTGCCGGGCGGTTCAGCTATTTTGATTAGCTCTGCTGCTGCCTCTTGTCTCTCTCCTCGCGTTTCCAACCGTGATACGTCAAGTGGACACGCCGTTGCTTAATTCTCTATAATAGTTGGTTTTAGCCTTTCCGGAGGAAGGATGCCGAGGACCTTAGACCTCAAAAGCACGCTGAATCTGCCGAAGACGAGTTTTTCCATGAAGGCCAACCTGTCTCAGACGGAGCCGCAGCGGCTGGCGAAGTGGCGGGAAATGGACCTCTACAGCAAAATCCGCGCGGCGCGCGCGCAGTCGCCCCTTTTCACCTTGCATGATGGGCCGCCTTACGCCAACGGGCGCATTCACCTGGGAACGGCGCTCAACAAAATTCTTAAGGACTTCATCATTAAGTCGAAGACTTTGGCCGGCTTCAACTCTCCATATCTTCCAGGGTGGGACTGCCACGGTCTGCCGATTGAGATCAACATTGATAAGGAGCTCGGTCCGCGCAAGGCGAAGATGTCGGCGGTGGAAGTGCGGCGCGAGTGCCGCCGGTACGCCGGGGAATTTGTGGACTTGCAGCGGGAGGACTTCCAGCGCCTGGGGATTTTCGGCGAGTGGGAAAATCCCTATCTCACCATGGAATTTTCCTACGAGGCGCGCATTGCCGAAGCGTTCCTGAAGTTCCTTGAAGGCGGATATGTTTATCGTGGACGCCGTCCCGTCTATTGGTGCATTTATGACAAGACGGCGCTGGCCGAGGCGGAGGTGGAGTATGAGAACCACCGCAGCCGGTCGATTTACGTGAAGTACGCGCTGCTTTCGGACCCGGCCCAGCTTGACGCAAAACTCGCCGGACGCAAAGTGTGGGTGCTCATTTGGACCACAACGCCGTGGACGCTTCCGGCCAGCATGGCGGTGGCGTTCCATCCCGATTTTGAATACGTGGTAGCAGCGGACGGCGCCGTGGACGCCTATCTGCTCGAAAGCCGCCGTTATGGTCCGGCGCTCGCCGAGATGGGTTTGAAAGCTCCGAATGTGCTCGCACGCATCCCCGGCCGGAAGCTCGATCGCATCGAGATGCAGCATCCGTTTCTTGAGCGCAAAATTCTGGGTGTGCTCGCGGATTACGTTACCGCCGAGGACGGCACGGGCGCCGTCCACACCGCGCCCGGCCATGGCCGCGAGGACTACCAGACGGGGCTGAAATACGGCTTGGAAATTTATAGTCCGGTGGGTGACGGCGGCGAATTCACGGAAGGGCCATTCAATGGAGAGAAAGTTTTTGACGCGAATGAGTCCGTGATCAAGCTGCTCGAACAGCGCGGCACGTTGGCCGGGCCCGCCGGATGGATCGAGCATTCTTATCCGCACTGCTGGCGCTGCCACAATCCGGTGATTTTCCGCGCCACGGAGCAGTGGTTTGTGAGCATGGACCATGACACGCTTCGCGAGCGCGCGCTCGCCGAGATCAAGCAAGTGCGCTGGTCGCCTGAGTGGGGCGAGGAGCGCATCTCCAACATGATTGCCACGCGCCCGGATTGGTGTATCTCGCGCCAGCGCGTGTGGGGCGTGCCGATCACGGTGTTCCATTGTGAGGCTTGCGGAAAGCCCTTGATGGACGCGCGAATTGCCCGGCCCGCTATCGAGCTCTTCCGCAAGGAGGGCGCGGACGCCTGGTACACGCATCCGGTGGAGGATCTCGTCGAGCCGGGCACGCGCTGCCCCGATTGTGGCGGCGCGAAGCTGCGCAAGGAGATGGATATTCTTGACGTCTGGTTCGATTCTGGATCGAGCCACTTGGCCGTGTTGGGCCGGCGCCCGGATTTACCTTGGCCGGCGGATGTCTATCTGGAGGGCGGCGACCAATACCGGGGCTGGTTCCACAGCTCGCTGCTGGTGGCGCTGGTGACGCATCGCGCCGCGCCCTACCGCCAGGTGCTGACCAATGGCTGGGTGCTCGATTCCGAAGGCCGCGCCATGTCCAAATCGTTGGGTACGGGCGTCCAGCCGGAGGAAGTGATCAAGACACACGGCGCGGAGATCCTGCGGCTCTGGGCTGCTTCGGTGGATTTCCGCGAGGATGTCGTCATCTCACCCGAAATCCTCGCGCGCCTTTCCGAGTCCTACCGCAAGCTACGCAACACGTTCCGCTATTGCCTGGCGAACCTGTTTGATTTTGATCCCGAAGTTGATTGCGTCCCGCCGGGCGAGTTGGAAGAGATTGATGCCTGGGCGCTCAACCGCGCCGCGCAAACGCTCGAACAGGTGGAGATGGCCTACGGCAAGTTTGAGTTCCACCGGGTCTACCGCGCTCTCGCCGATTTTGCCACGGTGGATCTCAGCGCGTTCTACTTTGACGTTCTGAAGGACCGGCTTTATACGGCCCCCGCAGCGTCCCGCCGCCGCCGCTCCGGCCAGACGGTGCTTTACCGCATTCTGGACGCGCTCCTGCGCGCCGCTGCTCCGCTGCTTTCCTTCACCGCCGATGAAGCGTGGGGCCACATGCCGGCTCCGCACTGGCGCGAAGCGAGCGTGCACCTGGCAAGCTTCATTGAGCCGGTGGAGTTGCGTTCGTCTCTGCCTCCGTCACTCGCCGGAAACCTGGAGAAATGGGACCGCCTGATGGAGGTTCGCAACGACGTGCTGAAGGCGCTTGAAAGCGCGCGCCAGGCCAAGGTGATCGGCAGCGGCCTTGAGGCCAAAGTTTATCTCGATCCTCAGGACGGTCTCAAACCGGTCATTGGAGAGTACCGTAAGTTTCTTCCCGCGCTGTTTATTGTTTCGCAGGTCGAGCTAGGTTCTGCGTGGCCCCCGGATGCCGCTACGACTCAGCTTCCCGGGATTAAGATCGGCATCGCGCACGCCACGGGCAAGAAGTGCGAGCGCTGCTGGAATTATTCCGATCACGTGGGAGAAGACGCTGAATATCCTATGGTCTGTGAGCGGTGCGCCAAGGCGCTGGCGGAAATCGGGAATAGGGACTAGTATATAGATTCATTAAAATATTTACGTATTTAGCGCATCAAAATTCTTCCATCGGTGTACGACCGGCTCTTGATTAATTTCTGCGACACCGAGCAAGATTCGATCTTTCAGTTCCTGGCGAGAAGTGACGCGAATGTGTTTCAGAAATGTGCGCGCCATCTTGCCAAAGAGAGTTTCGACCAGATTGAGCCAAGAGCCATGCTTGGGGGTATGTACATACATAAATCGGTTGGGCTTGCTGGCCAACCAAGCCATAGTTTCTTTGGAGATATGAGAGGAATGGTTGTCTAACACCAAGCGGATTACGCAGCCGGGTGGGTAATGGGCATCCAGCGCCTTCAGGAGGAGAATAAATTCCCGGCTGCGATGCCGGGGATGGACTTCGGCGGTGACGTGACCATCGTGTAAATCGAAGCCGGCTAGAATCGACAACGTCCCATACCTCTTATATTCATAGTCGCGCCCCAGTTGCGGATGGTGGCCGGGTTGGGGTGGTAGATCGGGAGCGGTGTTGCCCAAGGCTTGCACGCCGGGCTTCTCATCGACGGACACCGTGATGATCGCCGGAGTTTCTTGGCGGTCGCCGGACGCTTGGTTCTGTAAGTTGACGGCCTGATAGACCAGCAGCACCTCCCGCATTTTCTCATCAAATTGAGGGTCGCGCCGCTCCATGTAGTATTTCACCTTGTGGGGCTGCAACGGCTGGTTTTTAAGAATACGCTGGATGGTGGCTTTGGCGGCACGCCTTAAACTGAGATGCCCCTGGGCCAGAGCATTCTCACGCGCATGTTTAGCCAACTGGCGATGACTCCAGACCTCAGCGGCATAGCCGTGGTCCTTAGGCTTGCTGCAGGCCAAGCTCACCACCCAGGCTTTTGCTTCTTCGCTGATGACGGGTGCTTTAGGGCGATGGTATTTATCGTGGAGGGCGGTCTCGGCCCCCACCGCCAGTGCCCGGCCGATCCATTTGTAAACCGCCACCCGGCTGACGTGCAAAGCGCGGGAGATCGTGGTGATACTGTGACCCGACGCATAACCGAGGAGAATCTGCGCACGCTGCACCTCTCGTTGGGGTCGTGTCCGCGACTGGGCCGTTTGTTCCAAGGTATGTCTCTGCTCGGGGGTCAAGATCAGTTTCGGATGTTTTGAGGTTGTGGCCATTCTGGTTCTTGACCAGACTACCACCAACCCTATAATGATGTAAACGTTTTAATGAATCAATATACTAGATAGAGAGCGGTGCTCCCGATGTGCTCCCGAAGGCCCTGGTAGCTGCCGAAGAAGAAAGCCCGGTCCTTGATGATGGGCCCGCCCACATTGCCGCCGAATTGGTTTTGCTTCAGCGGGTTGACGTTGGGCAAAAATGGATTTCGCGCGTCGAGCTTGTCGTTGCGGAGGAAATCCCACCCCGCACCGTGCAACTGGTTCGTTCCGCTCTTGGTCACGACGTCAACATAACCACCCAAGGCTCCTCCATATTCTACGGAGTCAGAGTGGGACACAACTTTGAATTCCTGGATGTTATCGATGATCGGCGCCACAGAGATTCCGCCGGAAAAGTTGGAGGTATTGTTCGATCCATCCAAGAGCCATTGGGTCGATTGTGGGTCCTGGCCGTTGATGGAGGGCACTATGTAGGTGCCGGACTGCGGGTTGCCCCAACTGCCTGAGGTACCGGGACTTGCGACTCCGGCCGTCAAAGTTAGCAACTTGGTAAAATTCCGGCCATTCAAAGGCAGGTCGCCCACCAGATGTTGACCAATGACCTCGCCGAGTGAAGACGACGTGGTTTGCAGAGCGACGGCAGGAGCAGTGACCGTAACCGAGGTTTTGGTTTGACCGACGGTCAGTTGGACGTCACGCGTACTGGCTTGTGCCACGTGCACCGGAATGTCGATCTCTTGAAAAGTTTTGAAGCCTGTCGCCTCAACCGTCATCTTATACACTCCCGTCATTAATCCTCGAAAAGCGTATTGGCCAGACTGGTTCGTCCTGTCGTGAGAGCTAACGCCTGTTTGCTCGTTCGTGAGCGTCACTGTAGCCGTAGGGATGACCGCTCCGGAACTGTCCGTAACCGTCCCGAGCACGGCTCCGGTGTTGATTTGAGCATAGCCTGCTAGAGGAAGGAACAGGAGAAAAAACGCGCAGCCCAGTACCAATTGGCGAACGTTTTTTCCAAGATCCACAAATTGTCGGCGCATGTCACTCCCCGAAGAAAAGATCATCTGGTTCATTGTTGGCCTCCTGTCTGAAATAACGGTGGTCCGTGCCCAGCACCTAATCTGAACTATTGTATCTATAAAAGTTCACATGTCAAGATTTTTTTTTCATACGTTAATCAAAATAGGAATTGTTATATCGTTAAAATGGCGCTATCGTGAAGAATAGTGGTCTATTATGAACATATCGCTGAGCCCGGCGCATCGGGCCAGCCGTACGGATTCTTGGGCTGGCGTTAGCTCATATATGCTCGGCGGATGGCAGTTAAACGTCATCGGTCGAATACACTCGAGGAATCCGCGAACTCGACAACCTCATCAGACAATGGAGGATATTTTAGACATGCGGCCTTCCTTAATGAAATCACAGCTTACAAGACGGTCATTTCTGAGAACAATGGGCGCTGCCGGCGGGGCCGCAGCTATCGCTGCGTCTTTTGATAAGAACCTTGCAACACTGACCGGCCCATCAGAAGAGCTAGCTTTGCGGGAACGGCTGGCCCACGATATCCTGCGACCTCAATATCACCTGCTCCCGGCTGCCAACTGGATGAATGATCCTAACGGACCGATCTTTTATAGAGGCCAGTACCATCTGTTTTATCAATACAACCCACACGGAGCCTTTTCGGGCACAAAGCATTGGGGCCATGCTGTCGGTCCTGACATGCTTCATTGGCAGCATCTGCCTGTCGCTCTAGCGCCCACGCCAGGCGGCCCTGACTGGGACGGTTGCTGGACTGGCAGTGCTGTCCTCGATCAGGGGACGCC
>JBOGJX010000200.1:0-2866 GCA_050745285.1 Terriglobia bacterium | reverse complement strand
CGCTTGAAGACCACCCTGAGCTACGGGGCGACGCCTATTCCTTTGCCAAAGTCAAACAGGACGAAATTGTTGCGGAATATGCTAAGAGGTTCGCGATCCCGTGCGTCGTCATCAGACCTGGATATGTTTACGGTCCTGGCAATGAGGGCATCACGGGCCGCGTTGGGACCGGGACGTTTGGTCTCTTCCTGCACCTTGGCGGTTCAAACAGCATACCCTTCTCCTACGTTGATAACTGTGCCGACGCGATTGCGCTCGCCGGATTAAAATGCGGCGTCGACGGAGAGGTTTTCAATGTCGTGGACGACGATCTCCCTTCCAGCCGGCGATTTTTGCGTCTGTACAAGCGGAACGTCAGGCGCTTCAACTCAGTCTATATTCCTCACTTCATGAGTTACGCTCTCTGCTGCCTGTGGGAGCGATATTCGGCTTGGTCCGAGCGGCAATTGCCGCCAGTCTTCAACCGCAGGGAATGGCACGCCTATTGGAAGAAGACGCGCTACAGCAACGAAAAATTGAAGACCCGGCTGGGCTGGATGCCAAGAGTCTCCACGGCGGAAGGGCTCAGGCGCTATTTCGAGGCGTGCCGGAATGGGGGGTCCCATGCTTAAGGTCGCCATTGTGGGATGCGGGAAGATTGCAGACGACCACGCCTCTCAGATCCAGCGCATCAAGGGATGCGAAATCGCCGGGGTCTGTGATCGCGAACCGCTGATGGCGCGCCAGCTCTACGAGAGGTTTCCGGTCAAGCGGCATTTCAGCGGCTTGACGGAACTCCTGAACGAAGCCAAGCCAGACGTTGTCCACGTTACAACGCCGCCAGAAAGCCATTTCGAGATTGCGAAGCTTTGCCTGGAAGCGGGATGCCACGTTTACGTGGAGAAGCCATTCACGCTCTACCAGGAGGAGGCAGCGAGATTGATTGCGCTCGCAAACCAAACGGGGCTGAAAATCACCGCAGGCCATGATGATCAGTTCAGGCACGCGGCCCGGCGCATGAGGACCCTCGTGCAAAACGGCTACCTGGGCGGCAGGCCAGTCCATATGGAAAGTTATTATTGCTACGAACTGGGAAAAACCGGGTATGCCGGGGCGCTTCTGGGCGATAAGCGGCATTGGGTTCGCCGGCTGCCAGGAAAGCTTTTGCAGAATGTCATTAGTCACGGAATCGCCAGAATCGCGGAATTTTTGACGACCGAATCGCCGGAGATTATCGCGCATGGGTTTGTGAGTCCGCTCCTCAAGAGTATGGGCGAAAGCGAAATCGTCGATGAGCTCAGAGTCATCATTTCCGAAGAGGAAGGCGCCACGGCCTATTTTACCTTCTCTTCGCAGATGCGCCCCTCGCTCCACCAGTTTCGTAT
Source organism: Terriglobia bacterium (assembly GCA_050745285.1). Taxonomy (GTDB): domain Bacteria; phylum Acidobacteriota; class Terriglobia; order UBA7540; family UBA7540; genus RH2-MAG17b. Next base: position 1,502 of record JBOGJX010000200.1, on the reverse strand, counting down.
CTACGGCCCCAAAAACGGGCTCGTTCTGGATCAGGACCAGGAGACGCTCATCAAGCTGCGAGGGGATCAGCTCAAAAGCTACCTGGAGAAGTTTGTACCTCCAGTAACTTTGGCGGGACAGTACCTTGGAAACGCAAGGAAGAATGTCGTAGCCTTTCTGAGAAACGACTTCCACATGAAGTCGGGCATGAAGTATTTGATCGAATCGTTTTACCGCTCGATCGTCGATGGCGTTCCGGTTCCGATTCCCTACCGGGAAATTCTTCTGACGGCTCGAATCATGGATAAAATCTTTGCGCAACTCGGAGCGCAACAGCAGCCTCAATATAAGGTGACGGCGGAGCTGCCGCCCCGCCCTCTCCAGTGCTTCGTTGGCAATGCGGCATCTACGCAGGCTCTGGGTTAGGGGCAATTCGCCTTGCTTCATTTGGGGCTGGATGCCCGTTTTATTCCTACGCTTGACCAGCAAGACTGAGCTTCCGTTTGTTTTGCGAGTGCGCAAAAAGGGAGAGATTATGCGTATAGGGCAATGCTGTATTTTGGTCGCCATACTGTGCGCTTGCAGTGATATTGCCTTGGCCACGTCAATTCCTATCACCGGCAGCTTCCTGGATGCTCCTCAGGCTGAATGGGATGTCCAACTGAGTGGCGCTGGATTCTCGGTAGCGACCGAGTACTTTATCCCGTTCTCGCGGCCATTAGGCACACCGCCCGCTGGTAAAACGGGCACACTGGCGCTCTCGGTTGGCATGGCGGATTACGAATCGCCTGCCGATGGCACCCCCAGCGATTCCGGGTCGCTGGACGGTGTGGAAGGAATTGTTGAGGGCGAGATCGATTTCCAGGTAACGTATAACCCATCTCCGCCTGGTGATCCCACAGCGTATGCCGGGACGATCAGCGGTGTCCCTGTGACTTTTAGCGGCGGCGCCACGGGTTATACCTGCGCGCCCGTTCTCCCGGCCGGCTGTGTCCCCGGGGCGGAACTCTGGAGCGTCAATCTGAGCGGCGCCGGGGATGCCACCATCACCCAATCATCATCCGGAATGGTCGAAAGTGCAGAGGTTGACGTCACGGCGGGCGCCGCGACCTTCAGCGATCCGCCCGTGCCGGCGACGGACCCGCCTTCGCTGCCCTTCCTGGTGCTTGCCATACTCACTGTGTTTCTCTTGCGCCGGCGTTACCACGGCGCTGTTTAGTGGCGCGACCGAAGTGGTTCGTCAATGACCTGCGTCCTGCCCGGCGCGCTTCCTGGCGGCTTACGTGCTGCTGGGGCTGCTTTCGCGGCCTTATCTAAGTAAAAGCCTGCCAGGGAGGAAGAGACCCTGGGCGCGGACTGCCGGCTGCGGGACGCCGCCAGCCCTCGCTGAGAAGTAGCAGCAACAGCAAGGAGCTATTAACATGGATGCCCAGACCATCCTCAAAATGAAAGAGCAAGTTGCGAGCAGATTCAACCCGTGGCACGCCCATAATATACACCTGCAAGGCGACGTCTATACGAT
>JBOGJX010000199.1:0-24621 GCA_050745285.1 Terriglobia bacterium | reverse complement strand
CGGCCATACAAGCAATGCTTGCCGCCGGCCGCCGCTACAATCATATCGGAATGGCATGCTTTCAAACTTTTTCAGCGTCGCGCTAACAGATCACACCAGGAAAATTATCACATGAGCTCAACCAAATTGAAACGCTACGGGCAAGTCTTGAAGCTCCGGCCTGATAAGATTGACGAGTATATACGCTATCACGCTGCCGTTTGGCCGGAAGTTCTGAAGACCATCCGCGATTGTAATATCCGCAACTATTCAATTTTTCTCAAAGACGATACCCTCTTCGCCTATTTCGAATATATCGGCGGCGATTTTGAGGCGGACATGGCGCGGATGGCTGCCGACACCAAGACGCAGGAATGGTGGGCCATCATGATGCCGATGCAAGTCCCGATCCCGGCGCGGGCTGAGGGCGAGTGGTGGGCCAATATGAAAGAAGTGTTTCATACGGATTGATGTGCTGCGAAGAGTTGCGAGCGGATATGGGCTGGCCCGAACGGACACTGGACTTGTAAGCTGAGGAGGCTAGAGGTCTTGAAGTTCTCAACTTCAAGACCTCTAGTCTGGATTAGTCATGAACGCGCCTGGGAAACCGGAAGGGCAGGGTTTTAACCCTGCCGTAAGAGCGCTCGTCCGCGACTGCTTTTCGTCTCACGTCCTGGGCAGGTTGCGGCCGCAACCTGCCCAGGACGCGAGACGAAGCATAGAGTAGACATATCCAGTTGCGGTGGGGTTAAAACCCCGCCCTTCCGGGGATGTCCATCATTTCATGAATTATCCGGGCTAAGGGCGCGCGGTTCCGGTATTTCTTTTAAACCCGCCAGCAGATCAACTTCAGATCGGTCATTTCTTCAACCGCGTAGCGCGGACCTTCGCGGCCGATGCCGCTCTTCTTGACGCCGCCATAAGGCATATGGTCCACCCGGTACGCCGGAACGTCGTTCAAAATCACGCCACCAAAATGCAGGGCCCGGGCTGCGCGGAACGCCTTTCCAATGTCCTGGGTGCAGACGCCCACCTGCAGGCCGTACTCGCCGGAATTGATCTCGGCGATGGCGTCGTCCAGTTTCTGATAGCGGTGCAACACCACCACAGGGCCGAAGACCTCCTTGCAGCAAATATCAAGATGGGGAGGCGCATCGTCTATGACGGCCGGCTCGATGGTCGCGTGATGCCGGCCGCCACCCGTAAGGATTCTCGCGCCGTCGCGCCGGGCCGCATCAATCCACGACTCCACCCTCTCCGCCGCTTCCACGTTGATGAGCGAAGAAATCTCCGTGCCGTCCTCCATCGGATGGCCTATCTTTAGGGCGCGGGTCTTTTCGACAAGTCTCGATGTAAACTCCGCCGCGATCTTTTCGTGGAGATAGACGTTCTGGACGGAAATACAGACTTGGCCCGAATGCGAAAAGCCGCCGGTGACGCAGCGAGGGACCATCGTGTCCAAGTCAGCGTCTGGCTCAACGATTAAAGATGAATTGTTGCCGAGCTCAAGCGCGACCTTCCTCAGCCCCACCCTGGAGCGGATATATTCACCAACGGCGATGCTGCCGGTGAAGGTGACCATGGCCACGCGATCATCCGAGACGATCCGGTCACCCACCACCTCGCCGGCTCCGGTCACGACGTTATAAGCGCCCGCAGGAGCGCCCGCCTCCTGAACCAGGCGCGCGAGGCGCAGCGCGCTCAACGGCGTGTTCTCAGACGGCTTATGGATAACGCTGTTTCCTGCGGCCAAGGCCGGCCCGATTTTATGCAGCGCCAGGTTGAGCGGAAAGTTAAACGGCGTAATCGCCGCGATGATTCCCAGCGGCTCGCGCACGGTCATGGCCCAGCGTCCCTTGCCCATGGGCGCGGCTTCCAAGGGAACCGTTTCGCCGTGCAGGCTCCGCGCGGCATCAGCGGAGGCAAGCAGGGTTTGCTGGCTGCGTTCGACTTCCACGCGCGCCTCCCGGATCGGCTTGCCGGTCTCGCTGGCAACAAGCTGCGCGAATTCCCCGGCATCGCGGGCGAGCAAATGCCGCATTTTTCCCAGCAGCTCCGCACGCTCGTACAACGTGAGAACAGTCATGGCGCTGGCTCCGGCCTGGGCGGCAACCATGGCGCGTCCGACGGTGTTTTCGTCCGCGTCGTACACATCGCCTACGGGCGTGCCATCATAGGGTAAGCAAATCGTCCGTGTGGATTGGGTTCTCACCGGCTCTCCGCCAATCCACATGGGGAACTCCTGCCTGGCAATCGAGATTGTAGACATGCCGATTCCTCCTTGCGCGGCGATGAAAATAGCCAAATTCCCTCGACCACCCTCCTGGGCCAGGAGGGGAATTGCGGCGCCAACCGGCTACCGTAATTTCGTTATCACAAACTCTCGGTGATCAAGAACCTCCGAGGCGGCCCTTCTACCCTTGCAGGTGCGGATCGTCATTTCAAGCTGTTTGTCACCTCAAGAGTGGCCGCCGGGTCGGCGATATTGCCTGATTCTCACGGGACGTGGCAGTGATCCAGGCCTCGCTTTTCCAAATACTGTTGGTGATAGTCCTCAGCCTCCCAGAACTCTGTTGCCGGAACAATTTCAGTGACAACAGGCCGGCGATAGGCGCCTGATTTGGCAAGTGTCTCTTTGGACGATCGCGCGGCGGCTTCCTGCTCCGGATTGTAGTAGAAGACGGCGGAGCGGTACTGCGTGCCCACGTCTGGCCCTTGGCGGTTTAGCGTGGTCGGATCGTGGTTCTTCCAGAAAACCTTTAGCAGCTCGTCATACGAGACGCGCGCGGGGTCGTAACTCACCTCGACGGCCTCAGCGTGTCCGGTGCGGTCTCCACAGACGTCCTGATAGGTAGGCTTCCGGGTCATCCCTCCGGTATAGCCCACGCGGGTTGAAATAACACCCGGAACCTTGCGAAAAGTTGATTCCACCCCCCAAAAACAGCCGGCGGCAAAAGTGGCCTTTTCCATGCGCTCCTCCTGTGAGCCTTCTGCAATGATTATCCGCAGCCGCCCATCTAGATGTCAATCAGGCGGACATTGTAGGGGCGGCGTCCCACAATTGCGCGAGGTGTAGAGGCGAGTTTATCTCGCCAGATGGCGGCGTAGAGCCGCTTCTACTCGTTGCTGCTTCGGAGGGGAGCTGCTTGTCGCGCCCCTACGAACCTCGCTGGGACCTTCGGCTTGAGCGGAAGCGAGCCGCAATGTTACGCTGGAAGTTCTATTGCCGTCTCCCTTACAGGGAGGTAGTCACGGCACGAAGTTTGTGCCGTGGGCCGTTGGATTGGCAAAAAACCCACGGCACACAAGTCGTGCCGTGGCTACCGCTCCAATCCTCAAAATCGTCACGGATGTCTTATCTGTCTCAGTTGTCTCCTTTGTCTCTTGGGGAGGAGCTATGCTATTGGGGCGCGGCGCAGGGCTATGGAAAGGCTGGCAAGTGGTCCGGGCAAACGGCGGCGGGAACGTTTTCCGCTGGGAAAATTACGAAACGAAGCCTAGCGATCCTTTAGAATCAATGTTTCTACTTTCCCGCGCGCTTTAGGCGCAGCAAGCCCCTACGTTGCCGTCTCTCCATGGGAAGTGGGCGGGGGCGCTGATCGCCGGCACATTTCGTTATCCCGGCAGCGCCTCCTTCGGCACGCCTCCCGTTCTTTTCTAATATCTTTTTGACAATTTGATGAATCAAAAAGATTTGACGGATTGCTAACGAACCCCAAGTGAAGGGCGTAGCGGCGATTTTATATCGCCACAAGTTAAGCGTTCTCAATGGCTAAGTGGCGGCATAAAGCCGCCGCTACACGTTTTTCAGCAATCCTTAGGAGGTGAGAGAGGCCAAGTGATGACGACCCTTAAGCGCAGTCTTACTCGCATACCCGCCGGCTTCATTCTGGCTCTGCTTCTAGCCGGGCTCGCCGCCGCCGCGGCACGGGGCCAGGCGGGAGTGCCGGGCACGCTGAGTTACGAGGCGAGCGCAGCCTCGTCTGGAGCTATCAATTCAGGGCAGAATCCGTTCACGGGCAGCGTGCCTACCGGCAAAGCCACCGCGGAAGTGGTGCCACTGTCTTTGAAAGACGCAATTGAGCGGAGCCTGAAATACAACCTGGGTATCCTGCTGAGCGAGCAATCGACGGCCGCGGCGCGTGGCGCGCGCTGGCTCGCTTTGAGCCATCTCCTGCCTAACCTGAATGCCGGGGTCACCGAGACGCGCCAGGAGATCAACCTTGAGGCGCTCGGGTTCCCGGCAAATAAGTTTGCTGGATTTCCGGTGATCGTCGGCCCATTCAATACCTTTGACGCGCGCGCCACTCTCAAAGCACCCGTTCTGGACCTTCAGGCGCTACGCAATGATCGCGCCGCGCGCGAGGACGTGCAGGTGGCTCAATACACTTACAAAGAGGCGAGGAATATGGTGGTGCTGGTTGCCGGAAACGCGTACCTGCTTGCCGATGCTGGAAAGACGCGGGTAAAGACCGCGCAGTCTGAGGTGAATACGGCTCAAGCGCTCTATCATCAGGCCGTCGACCGTTTCCACGCCGGGCTGACCCCGCAGATTGACACGCTGCGCGCGGAGGTGGAGCTTAAATCCCGGCAACAGCAATTGATTGCGGCCCAGAACGATCTTGCCACGGGGAAAATGGACTTGGCTCGTGTGGTGGGCCTGCCCACGGGCCAGGCGTTTACCCTGACCACTCCCACGCGCTATGCGCCGATTGAAGGCGTTACGTTGGAGAAGGCATTGCAGAATGCTTACAACAACCGCTCGGATTACAAGGCTGCTCTGGCCTCCATCCGCGCCGCCAAGGAAAGGCGGAAGGCGGTGCTCGCGGAGCGCTATCCTTCGGTCACCTTCAACGGGAATTTCGGCGATATCGGCCTGACCCCCTCCAACTCACACGAAACGTTCAGCGCGGCCGGAACCGTGAATATCCCGGTCTTTCAAGGCGGCAGGATTCACGGCGAGCTCATTCAGGCGGATGCAGAGCTGAAGCAGCAAGAGGAACGGATGCAAAACCTGAAGGCACAAATCGACTATGACGTTCGCACGGCGCTGCTCAACCTGAAGACGGCCTCGGATCAAGTAGCGGTGGCGCAAAGCAACATCACGCTGGCCAACCAGACGCTTGAGCAGGCGCGGGATCGTTTCGCGGCCGGCGTCACGGACAACATTGAAGTGGTCGAGGCGCAGGACGCCTTGGCCAACGCCAACGAATCCTATATTTCAAGCCTCTATCAGGATAATCTGGCGAAGGTGGCGTTGGCTCGGGCGGCTGGCATCGCAGACACCGCCGTGCTCGAGTATCTCGGAGGAAAGTGAAATCATGGCACAGGACATCGACAAGGAACGGGGCAGGAAAATAGCGGGCAATGGGGAGCTTGAATCGCAGCAGGGAGCAGGCGGGGCCGCCTCCGGCGAGCCGGCCAAGGAGTATAAGGCCGCAGGAGCCAAGCGATCGAAGAAGTGGCTTATTGTCGTGGCCGGGGTGATTATCATCGTGGCGGCGATTCTCGCCTATAGGCATTACGCCGGCTGGGTCTCGACTGATGACGCGCAGATCCAGGGCTACATTTATCCCATCAGCTCGCGCATCAGCGGCCATGTGATTAAAGTCACCGTAGAGAATACTCAGTACGTTGAGAAAGGCACTGTGCTGGCGGAGCTTGACCCCGCCGATTATCAGGTGGCGCTCGACCGCGCCAAGGCCCAGTTGGCGGACGCCGAAGCGGCGGCCAAGGGCGCCCAGGTTGGGGTACCCATTTCCTCGATCAATACCATGACTCAAGTGCACTCCGCGCAGGCGGACGTGGAAAGCGCGCAGGCGGGCATAAGCGCGGCGGAAAAACAATTCCAAGCCGCGCAGGCTAGGCTGCGGGAAGCGGAGGCCAATAACGTGAACGCGCAGGATAATTTGAAGCGCTACGCGCAACTGGTGGGCAAGCAGGAGGTCTCGCGCCAGCAATATGACCAGGCGGTGGCTGCGGCCAAGGCCAGCGCCGCCACCGTCGCCGCCACGGAAGCCACCGCGGCCGCGGCCGAGCAACAGATAGCGCAGTCAAGAAGCCGCCTGACCCAGGCCGATGCGGAGTTGCGCTCAGCCCACACCCGGCCGCAGCAACTGGCGGTTATCCGGGCGCGCGCGGCGGCGGCCTCAGCGCAGGTACAGGCCGCAGACGCTGCGCTTCACCAGGCAGAGCTGAATCTGCAATACGCCACCATCGTTGCGCCGGTGAGCGGCGTCATCGGCAAACGAACCGCCGTGGTAGGACAGAACGTCGCGCCGGGGCAGGCGCTCATGGCGATTGTTCCGACGGACCTGATCTGGGTTACGGCGGACTTCAAAGAAACCCAGTTGGGACACATGCGCGTGGGGCAGCACGCGGAAATCCATGTGGACGCCTACGGACGGGACTACAGCGGCCACGTGGACGGGATCGCGGGAGCTACCGGCGTGCAATTCAGCCTCTTACCCCCTGAGAATGCAACCGGCAACTACGTCAAAGTGGTGCAGCGCGTGCCCGTGCGCATTCTGTTTGACCAAGGCCAGGACCCGCGGCGCTTGCTGCGCGTCGGCATGTCCGTCGAGCCGCGCGTGAAGGTGAACTGAAACATCGGGTCATTTAGCCGTTGAGTGACTCAAGGTAGTTCGTTGTCAGTTGCCCGTCGTCCGTTGTTTGTTGCAACTAACAACAGACAACGGACTACGGACAGCTTCTCGCCAATAAATCCACGTTCAAGGGGAGCTTGCATCGTGATTCGCATCATCGCATTGGAGAGGGAATACGGCAGCGGGGGCGCCGCCATTGGCGAAAAACTGGCCACCGGACTCGGCTGGAAGCTCTGGGACCAGGATCTGACGTGCGAGATTGCGCGCGTCCTGAAGGTGGAACCCGCCACCATTCAATTTCGTGAAGAGCGCGTCGATACGCTCTTCTACCGGCTGGCCAAAGTTTTCATGCGCGGCAGCTTCGAGCGCGGCCTGCCGGTGACGGGACTCGAGCACTTCGACGCCGATCGCCTGGTCGAGATGATGCAGGGACTGATGGAAAGGGCCGCCTCCGAGGGAAATTGCGTGATCGTGGGACGGGGCGCTCCCTATTTCCTTCGCAACCGGCGCGATGTGCTGAGCGTCTTTGTTTTCGCGCCGCTCGAAGAAAAGATCCGCCGCGTGAAGGCGCTCGGCAAAAGCGACGCGGAAGCTATCGAGCTGATTACCAGCATCGACCACGACCGCGCTACGTTCGTAAAAAAATACTACAACATGGAATGGCCCACGCGGAGCCTCTATCACCTGATGATTAATTCAAAAGTTGGAGACGAGGCTGTGGTGAGGGTCATCAAAAATGAGATGGCGCTTTTGTGATTTTGGATTTCGGAGAGGTCAACGACAGTTGTAGCGCAGAGTTTTGCTTTTAAAACTCTGCGGTTTTTTGTAAGGGCGCGGCAAGCAGCGCCCCTACGGAAACAGCGGATACAGGCCGCCGCACCAACAAAAACCCACGGCACGCAAATCGTGCCGTGTCTACCTCTCAGATTCGACGCCGGCGGCCCCGGAGTTGTAGCGCAGAGTTTTGCTTTTAAAACTCTGCGGTTTCTTGTAAGGGCGCGGCAAGCAGCGCCTCTACGGAAACGGCGGCCACAGGCCGCCGCACCAACAGAAACCCACGGCGCACAAATCGTGCCGTGTCTACCTCTCAGATTCGACGCCGGCGGCCAGAGGCCGCCGTTACAGCACCGCCTTACCCGAGAAAACCTTCTTGCCCACGCAAACTGTAGCCAAAGCGGACTGGAAGCCAGACGTCAACCCGTGGATTATCGCCTGCACGGTGATGCTGGCCACGTTTATGGAAGTGCTCGATACGAGCATTGCCAACGTGGCGCTGCCGCACATCGCCGGCAGCCTCTCCGCCAGCATCGACGAGAGCACCTGGGTGCTCACTTCCTATCTGGTTTCAAACGCCGTCGTGCTGCCACTCACCGGATGGTTTTCTACTCTTTTTGGCCGAAAGCGTTTTTACATCGCCTGCGTCGCCATTTTTACGGTGAGCTCTTTTCTCTGCGGGCTTGCTCCCAGCCTGCCCATCCTCGTCGTGCTTCGCGTGATTCAGGGCGCGGGCGGTGGCGGCTTGCAGCCGGTCTCACAGGCCATTCTGGTGGAAAGTTTCGATCAGGAGCAGCAGGGCATGGCCATGGCCTTCTACGGAATGGGCGTGGTCGTCGCGCCCATCATCGGCCCTACGCTTGGCGGCTGGATTACAGACAGCTACTCGTGGCGCTGGATTTTCTTCATCAACATTCCCGTCGGAGTGCTGGCCGTCTTCATGACCTCAATGTTGATCAAGGACCCGCCCTACTTGCTGCGCAAGGGCCTGAAGGACGGGCTGAAGATTGACTTCATCGGTCTCGGCCTGCTCAGCGTGGGACTGGGCTTCCTGCAGATCATGCTGGACAAAGGCCAGACTGACGACTGGCTGGGATCGAATTTCATCATCGCCTGTGCCATTCTTGCGGTTTTCGGACTGGTTGGCGTGGTGATCTGGGAGCTGAGGCAGAAGGAGCCTATCATTGACCTGCGCCTCCTTAAGGATAAAAACTTTGCCGTCTCCACCTTCACCATGTTTGCGCTCGGCGTGGTTCTCTATGGCACGACGGTGCTGCTGCCCGTGCTGGTGCAAACGCTCATGGGGTATACGGCGGAATTGAGCGGCCTGGTGCTCTCGCCCGGCGCGGTCATCACCATGTTCACCATGCCTCTGGTCGGCTGGCTGCTGAGCCGCTTTGAGGCGCGATGGCTTGTGGTGTTCGGCCTTATTATCCTCTCCATCGGCATGTCTATGCTCGCGCATATCAATCTCACCACCAGTTTCTGGACGCTTGTCCTCATCTGGTGCGTCTCGCGCGGCGGCCTGGGGTTTCTCTTTGTGCCTATCAACGTGATGGCGTTCTACTTTGTTCCCAGGGAGAAGGTCAATAACGCCACAGGTCTGATCAACGTGGCGCGCAATATTGGCGGTAGCGTGGGGATTTCTCTGGTCATTACCATCGAGGCGCGGCGCGCGCAGATGCATCAGAGTGTCCTGGTCAGCCACCTCACTCCTTACGACCATCCCTACCAATCCATGCTGAGCGGCACCTCGCACACGCTGCAGTCAGCCGGCTCGAGCGCCACGCAGGCGCTTACCCAGGCGCACGGCCTGATCTATAGCGAGCTGCTCCGGCAATCGGCCATGCTTTCCTATATTGACGTGTTCTGGTTGCTTTCCATCACCTGTCTGGGTATGATCCCGCTGATGTTCCTGATGAAGAGGATGCGGCCCCGGAAGGGTCCCATGCCCGTGCATTGAGAATATCAGCAAATGTGTAGTCCCTAAATCATGAACCGGAGGTCAGCTTATGAATGTCGTATTCCTCATTGGTAGAATTATTCTGGGCGCCTACTTTATTTCCGGCGGGATCAATCACTTCTCCAAACTGAACTTCATGAGCGGATACGTAAAGGCCAAGGGCGCACCCGCGCCTAAAGTTGCCGTAGCGGGATCAGGAGTCCTACTGATTCTGGGAGGATTGAGTGTACTTCTTGGCGTCTATCCCCTGATCGGCTGTATTCTGCTGATCATCTTTCTGGCGGGTGTATCACCCGTCATGCACGCCTATTGGAAAATTCAGGACCCGATGGCCCGGATGGGTGAGATGGTGAATTTTACGAAGAATATTGCTTTGATTGGGGCCCTCCTCATCATTCTGACGATCCCTGGCCCATGGCCTTACAGGTGGTAGACCGGAAACTGAGACGGTTACTGAAATAGTCTGGTTGCCTGTCATTCTGAGCCATTCGGCTTCGCTCTGGGTAAACGCCTTATTTTCATGCTTTGTGGGTGCCGCAAAGCGTCATGAGCGACTGCTTCGAAAATTCCGGTCAGGAGGACGGAAGGGCACGGTTTTAACCGTGCCGTAAGCGCACTCGCCCCGCCTTACGGCGCCTCTCTCCCCGCACGAGCGGGAGAGGGGACGGGGGTGAGGGATGCTGGTCGTGGCGGTCGCAAAGGCATGACGAGGTTTATGCCGCACATCAAGCAGTTTCACCAACCGAAGCTATCGATCTGGCAATCAGCCGTTGATGAAGTCGTGTCAAAGAGGCTGGTGGTGCAAAAAGCCGCGGCAACTCCCGCTGCGAACAGACTCGATACGGTCGCGGCTGCGTCCGCGGGACGTGGTCCGCGCCCGGACTCCTCCCACCCCATGATTCAAGAAGCCGCTGATTACTGCGCTGCGCAACCGGGCTCGGCGCGGCCTCTCCTGGCTCCTTCAGCCCGCGCGCTTCTGAGCGGCGGCATCGAGGATACACTGTGCTTTTGCTCGAACGCCGCGATCAAGCTGGCCGAGGCTAAGATCCTGTGCAACCAGCAGGACTGCCAGCGCTACGAAAATGATCTCGGGAAATTCGGCGACTGCGATCCTCTGTATGCCGGCGCGGCGGTAATATACGCAGAGTATTTCATCGCCCAGTGCGGCAAGATCCCGTATCGCGCCTACCAGAATCTCAGCGATTTTGTTATTGACGGCAAACTCCCCGCCAAGGCGCGCGTGGCGATCCTCGGCGACTGGGGGACCGGACAACAAGCTGCTCTGAATGTGCTGGAGCAAATCGCGGCCAAAAAACCCGACGTGGTGATTCACCTGGGCGACATTTATTACTCCGGCACGGCGTTTGAAGATCAAACCTATTTCTACGAGCCCTGGTCGCGCATCCTGAATCTCGCTCAGACCAAAATTCCCACCTTCACCATGTCCGGCAACCACGACATGTACAGCGGCGGCTGCGGGTACTACAACCTCATTGACCAACTCGGGCAGCGGGCCAGCTACTTCTGCCTACGCAACAATGACTGGCAATTCCTGGCCATGGATACGGGGCTGCACGACTCGAATCCCTCATGGAACGGCGCCGCGGCCACGTATCTCGAAGATGCCGAGCTTATCTGGCATAAGGACAAAATTGGCGGCGCCGGCAACCGCCGCACCGTGCTCCTTTCCCACCACCCTCTCTTCACCGCCTATGAAAACATCGAGGGCGGAGCGGTGAACCTCCGCTTGTACGCGCAGGTGAACACATTCATTCCCAAGGTTGACCTCTGGCTATGGGGACACGAGCACAACTTCGTGGTCTATGAGCCGTATATGGGCGTCGAGCGGGCGCGGTGCCTGGGCCACGCGGCTTTTCCCCTAAGCGTGGATGAGCGCCCCGTTCAGCCCCACTTTGCGCAAGTGCCGGTGATGAAGAAGGACAGAAACGGGAAGGATATTACACTGGGGTCAGCGGACGGCGTGGTGAATCACGGCTATGCCATTATAGATTTGGATGGCGCATCAGCGGCGGTTGGCTATTACCAAGACAGCGACGCAACTACGCCGCTATTCGAGGAAACCATTCTGTGAGCCACCTGGGAGAAGGTGTGATATAAGGCACGACCTCGCGCAAAGGCGCCAAGGGGCACAAAGAGAAATTTATTCGCTTGCTTTGCGAGGCTTTGCGACTTCGCGCCTTTGCGCGAGGTTTTTGTCCCTTGATCAATTTATCGAAGCGATTGACTTATGAAGCGGCGATGTTTTAACCTTTCGTTAGTGCCTGCCGGCTGCGATTTTTCCTCTATACAAGCTGCGAAGAGGCGGGGTAGCTCAGTGGTAGAGCGAGGGTCTCATAATCCCTAGGCCGGGAGTTCGATCCTCCCCCCCGCTACCAAATTTTTAGGGAATTTTACCGCCTGACTCCTTAAGCCCCATCCCTTCGAAGCTTTGAAAACGCGCACGGCCTCACGCAAAGGTAGCCACGGTTAACTCGTAGTTTGAGTTAACCGTGGGTTTGTCATCACAGAAAGAGCCCACGGTTGGAAAAGCACCAACCGTGGCTACTTTGCGACTTCGCGTTTTTGCGTGAGGGTTTTTGCCCGTTTGACCGCGTGGGCAAAAGTTAGTCAAGGTCGATGTCGCGTACGGGCGGCGGGGCAGAAGGATCATGCCGCGATCTTTTCAGGGCTTCTTCAAATTTTCGATCCAGCAGGTTTGCTTTAGACTTCTCCTCGGCGACACCCTTTTGGAACAGGGAATCCCGCCGCTCGGCATCGCGCGCGAGGAGCTGCGAAGCGTGATCCAGGTCTCGCTCCTGCGATGGTTTTTCTGCAGGAGTGCTGAGGAGAACCTTGCCAAGGTCAGGATCAACGGTCAGCTTGGAGCCGCAGCACGGACAAGCGATTTCAAACGTGGTGGGACGGCTCATGATAAGGACTCCCTTCTCTACCAAAGAACGAAGCCTATCGGCGTGTGTAGCGGCGAGTTTATCTCGCCAAATGGCGGCGTAAAGCCGCCTCTACATCAAACTGTGCCACTACCGCACATTGAGAGCACGTGACTCGCGGCGACGCGAAATCGCCGCGACAAAGCGCTGCTTATCCTGCGCCGAGGCCACTTTCAATCAGCTCTTCCAATGCTCCCAGTTTGAATAATTCACGCCCAGATGGGTTAGGCAGTCCGCCGGGCAGCCATTCCACTCGGCTACCATTTTGTTGCCCATATAGCGCAAATCCTCGATGCCCATCTTGCTCGTATAGAAGCCTCCCATCACCGCGTCGCGCAGGTGATTAAAGAAGGCGACGCCGTTTGCGTCGGCGGCCGCGGCCTTGGCGGGATAGGCGATGCGGTCGAGCATCTGGGTCTGCTGGGCGCCGCTGCAATCCACAAAATCCTTGCCATAAGCGCGATTGCATTCCGCGTCCAGCCACGCGATGCCGCCGATGATCTGGGTTCGCATCTCGCCGCCTCTGGCCGCGATCCATTGGTCAATGAGTTCTGGCACTCCGGCTTGCGTGGCGCTGCCTGAGCGCTCATCGGCCGGGATGATCAAATCCGAGAGCAGCCGCACCGTCTCCCATTCGTGCGGGTTCAAGGCTTTGGGTTTATACGGCGCCGAAGCCTGATCCACGGCTTGTGTGGCCTGCTGAGGCAAGGCCGCCGAAGCGCGCGCGGCAAATTCGGGCGCGAGCGCCGCTCCTGAAGCCAGCGTCATCACCTTGAGCAGGTCTCTCCGGTTCAGCGAGCCGGTTTGCTTTTCGTTTTCCTTGTTACTCATTTTGTCTCTATGCCTCTCCGGTCCAGAATTCTGAGCCTACCGTCTGGTCATGTGCGACCCTCGGCCGCCGCGACAAAGAAGAAAAGGGCGCAGAATTTCAAAAGCAAAACTCTGCGCTACGCTTTCCACGTCTCAGACGTTGAGCTTTTTCACCTGCTCCGCCGCGTATTCGGAGGTGCGCCAGCCCAAGGCAAGGATGCTGAGCGTGGGGTTCTTATCCGCGTTGCTCACAAAGGGCGCGCCGTCCGTGATAAACAGGTTCTTGCAGTCCCATGCCTGCCCGTTTGAGTTCAGGACGGACTTCTTAGGGTCGGCGCCCATGCGGCAGGCGCCCACTTCGTGGATGATGGCGCCGCCCCGTGATATGCCCCAGTTGTTTTCGGGGCCGTAGACGTCTTGCGGCTCGCCGCCCGCGGCAAC
This sequence comes from Terriglobia bacterium, assembly GCA_050745285.1. Lineage (GTDB taxonomy): Bacteria > Acidobacteriota > Terriglobia > UBA7540 > UBA7540 > RH2-MAG17b. The sequence continues at coordinate 11,101 of JBOGJX010000199.1, read as the reverse complement.
GATAATCTCGCGGAAAACTTCGCGCGAATATTTAGCCATCTGAATCTCGTCTTCACTAAATTTGAAGTGAAACTTGAGCACCGGAATGCCCCACTCGTCGAGCGTGTCCTTGTCGATTTCACAATAGCTGTTCTCGTTCGGGATCATCTCGCCGCGGCATGAGAAGCCGATGAACGCGCCGTATATTTTCCTTGCGCCCTGTTTGAGCTCCTTGCCATAGCCGCCGCCGAGGTTCTGCTCGGACCCAGCGAATTCCCCAACGCCGGGCATATGAATGCCGCCGCCAAATTCAATATGGAAGCCGCGCGAGAAAGGCAGCTCATGCCGTAGCTGCTTCTCATAATTCCACCAGGGCATATAGAGGTGCATGCCGCCCACGCCGTCTTCGTTGTGGGGCGGCATGCCGCACATCTTGGGAAAGAAGCCGCTCGATCCATCGGTACCGACCGTGTCCATCAGGTACTTGCCCACCTGGCCGTTGGAATTGCCCACTCCGTCCGGGTGCTGGGGATCTCTGGAATTCAGCAGGATGCGGGCCGTCTCGCAACTGCTGGCCGCAAGCACAACGATCTTAGCGCGTACCTGAACTTCCTGCCGCGTCTTCTTATCAATGTAAGAAACGCCGGTGGCCAAGCCGTCCCTGCCGGTGAGCACAGCACGCCCCATGGCGTTACATCGGACTTCCAGGTTGCCGGTGGCCATCGCGGGCGGGATCAGCACGGTCGGCGAAGAGAAGTTAGAAGAGGTTGCGCAACTGCGTCCGCATTGCGAGCAGTAGTGGCAAGCGGGGCGGCCGTGAATCGACCGGGTGAGGATTGACAAGCGAGAGGGAACGCACGGAATGCCCAGCTTGCGGCACGTATCCTGGATCATCAACTCGAAACAGCGCGGCTTCGGGGAAGGCAGGAACTTGCCGTCCGGAGTGTTTTCCAGACCCTCTGCCGTGCCCATCACGCCGATCAGTTCTTCAGTCTTGTCATAGTAAGGCGCCAGGTCGTCGTAAGAGATAGGCCAGTCAAAACCCTTGCCGTCCCGCGTGTAGGGCTTAAAGTCATACGGACCCATGCGGAGAGCAATCCGCCCCCAGTGGTTCGTGCGCCCTCCGAGCACGCGCGAGCGCCACCACCTCCAGTCGCTTCCCGGAGCGTTAGTGTAAGGTTCGCCGGCTAGGCGCCAGCCGCCATACCCAGGATCAAAATATCCGTTCGGTTTCTGCGGAGTTGCTGCGCCGCGCAGCGGAGCCTCGTAAGGCCATTTGAACATCTTCGAATCTTTGGCTGTGTCCCAATACCCGCCTGCCTCGAGCATCAGGCATTTTGCTCCCGCTTGAGTCAGCACGTATGCCGCCATGCCACCGCCGGCTCCCGAGCCGACGATAATGGCGTCATACACCTTGGGACTTCGGATAATTTCGGGCATTCAATCTCTCCTAAAAGGTCGCGCGCTTGCTATTGAGTCGGTCATGGGGCGTTGCGATACTCGCAAAACATGAAAAGGTCCTCACCCACTGCGACGGGTGAGGGGCGTGCCCACCGAAGCGTACTTCATCTTATTGCTAACGACTGTACCAACATCCAGTTTAGCACCTCTAGCAGGTTGCTGAAAAAACGTGTAGCGGCGGGTTTATCCCGCCAACCCGCATTGAAACCATTCGACTTGTGGCGACGTAAAGTCGCCGCTACACCGTTCACACGGGTTTTTTTAGCAAACTGCTAGCACCGAGCAGATATTCTACTCATAGTCCGCCGGAATGCAACAGAAAATGACAACCCGCATGGCCGCGCCCCTTACCCGGCTTCGGCGCCAGCGCCTAATACGCGCGCGCGAAAATTCCTTTTTCCTCGGCGCGCTGCCCGCAGTATATGCATTGTCCGGACCCTCCGGGCTGTTCCGTGGGGATGCACCGCATGGTCGCCTTGGTCTCTTCCTTGATCTTTTCTTCGCAGGCGCCGTTGCCGCACCACCAGGAAAGAGCGAAGCCTTTGGCAACCGATTGCTTGAATTCCGGGTAATCAGCGGGTTCGACCGTGTTCGCTTGGCGGAATGCCAGCGCACGATCAAACAGCGACTTTTGAATCTCGTCGAGCATCTTTGCCACCGCGGCGGCAATCCCGGCTTGAGGGACAAAGGACTTCCCTTCTTTCCCCGGACGGTCCCGCCGCGCCAGCACGACCGATCCCTTGGCGACGTCCTTCGGGCCAAGCTCGAGACGCAAGGGCACGCCGCGCATTTCCCAGTCGTTGAATTTGAATCCGGGGCTCATCCCTTCGCGCTCGTCCATCTTCACGCGAATGCCGGCGCCGGCAAGCTCCGCCCGGAGCTTCTGCGCGCTGGCAAGCACTGCTGCCTTCTCCTCATCGCTCTTGAAGATGGGCACGATGACCAGTTGAAACGGCGCCAGGCGCGGCGGCATGATCAATCCCTGATCGTCTCCGTGGACCATGATCATAGCGCCCACAAATCGGGTCGAAAGGCCCCACGACGTGGTCCAGCAATGTTGAAGCACGCCGCTCTTGTCCAGGTAGCGGATTTCGAACGCCTTGGCGAAGTTCTGCCCGAGGTTGTGTGAGGTCCCCGACTGCAGCGCTTTGCCGTCACCCATCATGGCTTCGATTGAGAATGTCTGGTCCGCCCCAGCGAACCGCTCGGCGGCGGACTTGCGCCCAGGGATGACGGGAATTGCCGCCTCGCGCACGGCAAAATCCGTATAAATGTCGAGCATCTGGCGCGTTTCGACCTCGGCTTCTTCGAGCGTGGCGTGCGCCGTGTGGCCCTCTTGCCAGAAGAATTCGAGCGTGCGCAGGAACAGCTTGGTTCGCAATTCCCAACGGACGACGCTGTTCCATTGATTGATCAGTACCGGCAGGTCGCGGTAAGACTGAATCCACTTGGCGTAGGCGTGCCCAACGATGGTTTCCGAGGTCGGCCGGATGACCAGCGGCTCCTCCAACTCTTCGCCGCCTCCGTGCGTCACCACGGCGAGCTCGGGAGAAAATCCCGCCACGTGCGACTTTTCTTTGTCGATGAAGCTGCGCGGAATCAGGAGCGGAAAAGCCGCGTTGACGTGGCCCGTCGCCTTGAAGCGCTGGTCGAGCGCCTGCGTGATATTCTCCCACAGAGCCCAGCCGTAGGGCCGCACAATCATGCAGCCGCGGACGGGCGCATAATCGGCAAGCTCTGCTCGCAGCACCACCTGGTTGTACCACTCAGAGTAATCCTCCGATCGCGCCGGAAGTTTCAATTCAGCCATGCGTTCACTGGCTCCTCTCCGCGCCGGGCTATTTGCAGGCGCGATAGGATCGCACGCCAGGCAGCACGGTAAACAATTCAGGTTATGGGAGTCCGCGGATGAAGTCAATTCCGCGGAACCCCCGGTAGTGGATCAATATGCGGTGTAGCGGCGGGTTTACCCCGCCATTTGTGGCTGCCCCACTACCGAACCCTTGCCCGCCCCCACGGCGGACCGTCCGCCCAGGCCGGTTCAGGGGACAACACGAGGTGGACCGGGGAAATCAAACGTGAACTGGTTTGCGACAAGCTGGAGTTCACCACGCGGAGTAACGAACGAAACACGGACGGCGAAACAATTGGGGTGAGCGACGGGATTCGAACCCGCGACGTCCAGATCCACAATCTGGCGCTCTACCAAGCTGAGCTACGCTCACCGCAGAAAATGGCCTTGGAAGGCTATCTTTCATTTCTAGCATTGCCACTCATCGCGTGTCAACGCGCGGGCCAGCGAAAGGCCGCAGAGTTTCAACAGCAAAACTCTGCGCTACCTCGCAGGGAAGACGGTTATTCGGCAACCGGCCCGGAGTTCATCCGTGCCGAATCCCCCCCGAGTCCAGAGACTCGCCGATTCCCATTGACAAAAGGGCGCTAAGTGGGCAAACTAGGGAGGATGGCTCGCATGCACAATGCAATCAGGGAAGGCCGGGGCTGTTGTTGTCCTTGTTGCACATCCCCGGCTGTGGGCTGACGCGAGACGCGATTAAAACATTCGTGCTCCAGTAGTTAAAACCCATTGCCGGGGGAAGTAAAACCCTGGGGATGGGTTTTTTGTTTTTTCGGAGGCTGATTTGGAACCGGAGAAGAGCATTCTCACGAAGGAAACGAAAGCGCAGCGGGCGGAGCGGCTGAAGGCGGCGAAGAATCCCTGGGAGAGCTTTGCCGAAATCGAGGAGTTTGCCCGCCAGGGATTCGAGTCGATTCCGGGGGACTGGCTGAAGACTTACTTCCGCTGGTGGGGCGTCTATACCCAAGGTGACGGCGCTGGCGTTCTGGGCGGCAAGGGTGGCGAGGGGAACGCCGTCCCGTATTTCATGCTGCGCATCCGTATTCCCAACGGATTCATCCGCAGCCACCAACTCCGCGTGGTGGCCGGCCTTACGGAAAAGTACGCGCGCGGCTTTGCCGACCTCACCGTCCGCCAGAATATCCAGCTTCACTGGATCACCATCGAAGCGCTGCCGGAAGTCTTGCGGACGCTGAATGCATGCGGCTTGATCACCACGGCCGCTTGCGGCGACGACGCGCGCAACATCACGGGTTGCCCGCTTGCCGGGATCGACGCCGCCGAGCTTCTGGACGCATCGCCCGTGGTTTTTGAAGCGCAGAAGATGTTGGTGGGACCGCGCGAGTTTTATAATTTGCCCCGCAAATTCAAAGTGTGCGCCACCGGCTGCCCGGTGTGGTGTTCATACCCGGAAATCAATGACGTAGGCTTGACGGCTACAACGCGCGCGGCCAACGGGCGGCGCGAGACGGGCTTTTCCGTGCGCGTGGGGGGCGGGCTTTCTTCCCAGCCACACTTCGCGGTGCGCTTGCCTGCGTTTGTGCGCTGGGATCAGGCGCTCGCGGTCATCAAAGGAGTGGCGGAAGTCTTCCGCGACTCGGATTGCCTGCGTGAGAGCCGCGAGCGCGCGCGATTGAAATACCTTTTTATGCGCTATGGTTGGACGGCGGAATCGTTCCTCGAAGCCTTAGAGGAACGCATCGGCTTCCGGCTCGACCCACCGGAGGGCGAAGACGCGCCCACGGACGCTTTCCGTGATCACGTGGGCTTCTTCCCGCAGAAGCAGCCCGGCCGTTACTACGCCGGGGTGTCGGTGCTGCGCGGGCGCATCACCGCAGCGCAAATGGCTGCGGCGGCGGATCTGTCCGAGCGCAACGCCAGCGGCGAGCTGCGCATCACGGGCATGCAGAACCTCATCGTCGTGAACGTGCCGAAGCAAAACGCCGACCCGCTGATCAACGGTCTCGAGGATGCCGGCTTGCCCCTCTCGGCTTCCACTTTCCGCCGTGGCGCCATCTCCTGCACGGGCACCGAATTTTGCAAGCTAGCGATCACCGAGACCAAGAATTTCACCGGCTGGCTGGTAGATGAGCTCGATAGACGGCTCCCGTCTTTCAATCAACACCTGAAGATTGATGTGAATGGCTGCCCAAACAGTTGCGGACAGCACTGGATTGCTGATATTGGGCTTGAGGGCAAGCGCATCAAGGTGGATGGGAAGATGGTGGAGGCCTATTACTTTGGCCTCGGCGGCGCGGTGGGCAAGCATCAGGTTTTGTCGAGGCAAGTGGGCTACCGCTGCGCTGCCAGCGAGGTGCCTGCGGCCATTGAGCGCCTGCTTTACACCTATCTCGGCGAGCGCGAGGAGGGTGAAAACTTTCGCGCTTTCTCAGCCCGCATGACGGACGAAGACCTGCGCGCCGCGCTCGCAGGCACTCCGTTGCCTTCCTTGGGTGTGGGCGCCTCCGCTGCGCCCGCCTATGCCGGTGTTGACGGATGCTAGTGTGTGCCCACTAATTGGGCAGACAATCTTTTTTCAATGGGTGGCGCACTTTGCGATGTATGCAACCCTTGAAAACCGCACACATGGCAAAAGGCGGCCATGTGTGCGCCACCCGGGACCCAGCATCCCAGTGCTTTCCGTGGCGCTGCCCCCCGCGTCACTCTTGTACGGGCAGTGGCTTTGAAATCGCATCGAGCAGGTTGGGCTTGTCCTCGATGCGCACGAGGTGCGGGTAACGCTCCCCGCCGTGGTAATCGAGTGAATACGTCTTGTAGTAATCGTCATTTTCCACCAACAACTGCAACGGCTGGGAGTTGTTCTTCCCGGCTTCAAGCGCGTCACGTAGAACGTGGGCGGTGAATGCCTGTCCGTTCACAGCCACCAGACGCATGCCAGCGGAAATTCCCGACTTGTAGGCCGGCGAGCCGACGATGGAGTCTTGAATATCCCCGTCCGAATGCAGGATTAGCCCGATAGAATAGGGAACCTCAACCAAGTGGTCCACTGCCTCATGGGCCTTCTCGTACTTCGACTCCTGGTTCGTATAGACGAGCTTCCACCCGGCGGCCTCGATGCCACCCAAGGGAGGCTCGGGCGAGGTGGATTCGAGTCTCTTGCGGAAGAAGCTGGCCCAGTCATAGGGAGCAACTTGATTGAGCGCGCTCACCACGTCGTCAAACGTGTAGGTTTTGAGCTGGGGTCCGTCGTTCGGGCCGCCGTAAAAGAGGTGGCAAAAGTTCTTCAGTGATTTCTCCCCGTGCGTCAGGCTGCGGATGGTAGTGTTGACTTCCAGCCACAGAAGATCGCCCTCATAATAATAGTCCACAGTGCGCCGCCAGTTGGTCCATTCGCGGGGCGCGAAGTAGAGAACCTGCGCCGCGTCCGCCGTATCCTGCAAGGGCCGCCAAGTGCGGCCGGGGCGGCCGGGGCCCTCCATCGCAGCATCGGCCGCCAGGTACTCGTGGTACTGTTCCGGCGTCCAGAGGCCGGTGCGCGTGGCGAGCAGGTTACCCAGGTAATTGGTGAGCCCTTCGTAGACCCAGAGCAGGTCGCCTTTCATGGGCTCGTCGTAATAGGGCGGGCTTAGATCCGCGGGACGGCGGAATTTGCCATTCCAGGAATGAACGAACTCGTGGGGCAGCAAATCCCCCTCGAGCAGGCCGAGATTGGGATCGGAAAAGAAGGCGGAGCCCGTGCGGCTATCATCCGATTCATGATGCTCGAGGCCAAAATGGGCCACGTGGTTGCTTAGCGTAAGCAGGAAATGATAATCGCGATAGTGGCGCGTGCCGAACAGCGCCCAAGTCTGGGCCACCAGATTTGTGTAGTCTTGAACTTCCTTGGGGGTGATTTCTAGCGCTGCCTCGTTGTCCGAGGCGACGTCCATTTCGTGGTGGATGCGTTCGCCCGGCGGCGTCAGGTTGACCACGCGCAGATATTGCCCGGCGATCACCGGCGAATCCACCAGGCGGTTGAGGGAGACCGGTTTGAATTCAATTTCGTTGCCGGAGTGCGCAGCCACCGGCAGGGCCGTGCCGTAATGCCAGCCATCGGGCAAACGCAGCGTGGGCTTGTAAATGATCTCCTGGGCGCGGCGGCCAGCTGGATAAAGCAGGTTTTGGTTCCAACTGAGCAACACCAATTTATCCGTTGCGGACGCGCCTGCGCTGAAGCCGGATTGGGCCTTAGGCTCAAGATAGTCGAGCTTCACATCCAGGCTGGATACGCCCGCGGGAATAGTCAGATGGAAAGCAAACATGTCCAGCAGATCACGGCGCCACGGAATCGCCTGCCCGTTGGCAGAGAACTTCAGGCCGGTCAGATTCGCAATGGGGCCGTCGGGCGCGTGCTCGCCCGGAATCCACTTCGGATAATAGAGCGTCAAGGCGCCCGGCGTGACGGGCATCACCATGCGGGTGTGAACGATCCGCATGGGCGCCTGCGTGGCGTCCACCGTGAGTTGAATGGTTGGACCCGTCTGCGCACACAAAAACGGTGCGGTGAGGATGATCAGCACGGCAGGACATAAGCACCCGCGCCAACGGAGAAGTTTCATGATGCTGCTCCTTAGCTTTGAGGATAAAAATGACGTGCTACGAGCAGGCGCTCCTTCTGCGGAATCGCGTCCGATGCGCTCGTAGCAAGCCCCCAGTGGCAGACACTGAGCCGCTAGAGGTCTTGAAGTTCAGAACTTGGTGTAAATGAGTCAAGTTTTCTAACGTGGAAGGGCATGACTCAAGCCCGTTTGTCAGGGACCACCCCTCACCCGCCGCTTCGCGGCACCCTCTCCCGTGGGGAGAGGGTGAGGGTCACAACCTCCCGAGAAGTCCAGCCCTCTCCCTGAGGGAGAGGGTGGCCCGCGCAGCGGGACGGGCGAGGGGGTCACGCCTCGTCGGTCTGAGGCGAAGCCTCGTTAGAATCCTAAGATTTGCGAAATCTGACGCGAATAAGTCAAGTTTTCGTTGTTTCCCTCACCCGTCCCGAGCTCGTAACAAGTGGGGCCTTCGTAGTCAAACTGATCGCCGAACCACTGGTTTCCTTTTGCCAAAAGCCGCCATTGCGTCCAATCTCATGCGCAAGAGCGTATCATACGGTGCGGCTTGGTGTCTTGAAGACGCACCTGCCTATGTCCCTGCGGTAAAGCGCCTCGATCGCAGCCTGGCCGCGAGCGATCAGACCCCTTCCCATTGCATGTGACGCATACATAGAAACCAGTGTATGCGCCACCCGTGGAACTTTGACGGAGCCCTGCGCCGAAGCGGCATAGTCTGACAGTTATAACACGGAGTTGGGCGCCCGAAGTAGAAACAAAAAAATATCCCATGGCTACCACTTTGCGGACTGATTGGACAAGCCCGGTATCAAACCGTGTGCGGCTTCCGTATAATCAAGAAGCGCGCGAATGAATCCGTGCGACAACGATAACTTCGAGCGGCGGCGAGACGCCGCCGCTCGAGCGCGAAAACCGTAGTTGTCACATGGACTCGGTAGACGGCTACACTGAGGAATCAATCAGCCTTTGACCACAATTCTCCGGCAACGGTTTTCGCCAGTCATCCTGCTTGCGGCGGCTCTCGGCATCTTTTTTCTGCTGTGGCCCGCGCGCCGTCTGCGAAGCGAAAACTTCGTCTTCTATCTACCCAACCAGCGCAAGCTGATCCCACTGGAGAAGATTGGCAACACCGTCTATTTGCCGCTGATTCCCGTGCTCAACCTGCGCGGTCCGCTGGCGGGGTTGCAGGAAAAGCGCAACTCGCTCAAAGTCTGGGTGGGAGGCGATCAGCTTCAGTTCCACGTCAATCAAGGCAAGGTTCAGATCAACAAAACGACGGTCTTCCTGCAGGATCCCATCCTGCGCGCGAACGGCGAATGGATGGCGCCCGAAGGCTTTCTCACCGGTGTTTTCGCCCGCATGGCCGGCGCCATCGTTGTCTACCGTGCCGGGTCTGATCGGGCATTTCTCGGGGGAGTTCACCCCATCTCTTACACGGTTCGTATAGAGAGCCAGCCCTCCGGAGCGCGTCTCGTCATTCAGTTCACCGGCAAAGTGGCGGCGGAAACGGCATCACGCAATGGCAAGTGGGTGATTTTTCTGGGGAACGCTCCCATCGAGCCGTTGGAACAGACCGTCCGGTTCGACAATCCTTACCTGAAAGAAATACAGTTTGACGATCAGGACGGCCGGCCGAAGCTCATCATTACTCCAAACGTGGCGGGCATGAACTTTTACCCGGTCCTTACCGCCGACCAACAGACGCTGGTAGCGGATTTCCGGGTACCGCAGATCGCCGCAGCGCCGCCATCCGCCTCGGCGGGGCATCCTGCGGCAGGCGCGGCGGGCGCTGCCGGTCCTGGCGGCGCGGCTGTGGGCGGCGCGCACGCGCACGCTGCATTGGCTCCGGCGGCTCCGGCGCCCCCGCCTGCCCTGCCGGTCATTGTGCTTGACGCCGGTCATGGCGGACCGGACGCAGGCGCCCGCAGCCGCGACGGAATTCTGGAGAAGAACCTGGTGGCCGCGCTCGTGGTAAAGGTGAGCAACGCGCTCCAGGCCACGCAGAAAGTCCGCGTGGTTCTCACGCGCGCGGGAGACTCAGACCCAACTTTTGAGGAGCGCACGACCACGGCAAACGCGGCCCGTCCCATCGCCTTCCTCACGTTCCACGCAGGCGAGATGGGCGCCCGATCACCCGTGATCCGGGTGTACACGTATCAGCCATCTTCGTCCGGCGCCGCGCCTGAAAGCGGGACGGGCCCGCCGCCCGAGCCTTCGCTATTCGTTCCCTGGAATTCGGCGCAGCGGCCTCAGAAGGCGCGAAGCCAGCAACTGGCTGTGGATCTGGAGCAGCGCTTTGCTGCCATCTCGGGCGCGACAGCCCCTGCGCCCATGACCGCGCCCGTGCGGCAACTTCGCAGCGTGGCGGCGCCGGCCGTGGCCATCGAGCTGGGAACTCTCTCGCCGGATGCGAACGCCGGCATCCTCAACCAGTCCGCGTTCCAGCAGCAGGTGGCCGCCGCCGCAGCAGCCGCCTTGGAACAATTCGTGGGAGGCGCCGCGAAACCATGACCCGCCGCAACCTGATTCTTGCCCTTATTATCGTGCCCGTTCTCATTATCAGCGGGTTCTACCTGCGCTCGCTCGTGCGGCGCTCCTTCTTTGAAAACCGTCCGCGGCCCGAAGCGGAAATGGCCACCCAACTACAGCAACAGGCTTTGCAGTCCGAGTCAACCAGTCCGCAAACGGTCACGCTCTATTTTCCCAATTACGACACGGGGGCGCTGGTCGGAGAAGCCCGCCAAATCGCCCTCGCCCCGAGCGCCGAGGACCAGATCCGCCAGATCGTCCTTGCGCTCGTCGCAGGGTCGCAGCAAAGTCACGCCCGGGCGCTTCCTCCCCGCACCATTTTGCGCGCGGTCTTCCTGACCGGGGATGGCGCCGCGTATTTGGATTTCTCGAGTGATGTCACGAGCGATTTCCCAGTGGGTATTGAGAGCGAGACCTTGGCGCTCCGGTCGGTGGTGGATTCGCTCGCCGCCGCCATCCCGCGCGTTCAGCGCGTCAAGTTCCTAGTCCAAGGTCAAGAGGTTGACACGCTGGACGGCCACGCGGACTTGACCGGCTTTTATACGCCCGATGTGGCAGGCGCCGGGCCTACTTCAGCGGCGGCAAACCCGTAGGGCAGACGGGGTTCGCCCTCTGAACGTGAGGTCGGGGCGGACGGTGTGCGCCCTCTCGGGCGCGCGGCGCTCGCCCCGACGAAACATTGCCACCTGGTTATGTAGGGGCACGCCATGGCGTGCCCCTA
>JBOGJX010000198.1:0-11093 GCA_050745285.1 Terriglobia bacterium | reverse complement strand
CCATCGTGGGCCCATTAGCATCCGGAAAGTAGCGCTCGACGGCTTCCCTCAGCACTTGCTCGTCTTGGGGATGGCACTCCCGGTCCATATGATCCGGGTCTGCATGTTCCCGTCGATGGTGATATTTGCCGAGCTTAAAACCAGGGATACCATAAACGGGAAACCCGTAAAATCGTCCCTCGGGCGCTTCCAGGTTAAAGACGGGAAACGCTCCGAGTTGAAAATAATCCGGTCGAATGGGTTGTGCCCACATCACGACCTGCCGTTCAGGCTTCGCAAGACCAATCAGATTATTCGCCAACTTCGGCATCCAGGGACCGGCGGTAATTACCAGGCTTGTGGCTTGGTACGTTTTCTGCGTGGTGCGGACTTGCACAAAATCCCTACCAGGACCCCAATCAAGCACCTGTTCGCGGGCACGGATTTCTGCCCCGAGGGCCTGCGCCAATCTTACATGTGCAACGATTGCCTTCTCCGACAAGAGAAACCCGCCATCTGGTTGATAGACCGCGGCCATATCCTTCGGCAGGCGATAACCTGGGAAACGAGCGTGTAGATCAGCTCCATCCATCTCCTCATAATTCAGGTGGAAATGCTCGCACGCCTGAAGCGCTCCTTTGATGATTTCTCCGTCTCGGGGACCGGCATCAACGCTCCCGGTGATGAATAGCAAACGTTCGCCGCTCAAGTTCTCAAGCTCTCGCCAGAGTTCATATGCCCGCAGTAGAAGCGGGACATAAGACGGGTGCTCGTAATAGGCCAACCGGATGATTCTAGTAACGCCATGGGAAGAACCCATCTCGTTTGGGATATTGAACCTTTCAAGCCCAAGTACCCTCGCACCCCGCCGCGCGAGGTGGTAAGCCGACGAGCTTCCCATGCCGCCGATGCCGATCACGATCACGTCATAGCGATCCATTAGACATCCTTCCGCTTAAATGCCAAACATTCGAACCGCATTATTGCAGAATATGTCTTCAATCTGTGAGTCGCTGAGGCGAAGCCTCGAGGCAGCCAATTTGAGAGCCCGCAATGATTCATGACCAACGAACAGGGGGCAAATTCTTCCTTGAGTGGCGATGGCGTCCCAGGCCAGCGTATCCTCGTACAGCCACACAAATCCATCACCGATAGCAACACAACGGCCTCGCATATGACTGACAGGGTAATCGGAACCCCACAATAGACGGTCGTGCCCGAGCGTCTCAACGATTGCTTCGAATCCTCCGGCTTCGGTAACGGCGGATGCGTCGCACCAAACATTGCGCAAGCCTTTCAGCGCGTGGATTCCCGCGATGGTGTGAAAGGGATTAAACCCCCGTGCCGCATGGGCGAGAATCATTTTGATGTTGGGATATTTTTCGCAATAGTACCGGATCTGCTGCTGGTTGGCCGGATCAGCCATGGCCCGCGCCTTCACCATATGTAAGGTTATGGATAGACCTTCCTCATTCGCAATGCGAACATGCTCTTCCTTGAGGAAGTCCCGCACGTCTGCATCCCAAGTAGGGGATCGGTCCGCGAAGGTATGATAGACCTTGAGCCCAACAAAATTAAATTTCTTAACCAGTCCTCTAACTTCCTCTGGATCCTGCCTCGGCGATATGATGAGCTGGCCGCGGGAGTTCTTGTCTTTTGCCACTTCGCCCGCCACAAATTCGTTGGAAGCCTTGTACCACCGCTCGCTTAGGCCTACGCCAAAGAACAGGCCGGAGGTGCGCCGCCCTGGCATTAGCCATTCCATCTGCCGCTGAAATTCCTCCAGCGTGACGACCGCAGGTCCCTTCGCGACCGCGGTGCTAGAACCCCAATGAGGCAGCTCATAGAGGTGGGCGTGAGCGTCGAAAACCTTTCCCGGCACAAAGCTGTTAAGTTCTTTAGCAAAGAATTCGGAGTCATACGCGCGGAGCTCCCATGTCAACGCTCCTCCAGAGATTTTCGGTTTTGGCATGTATCTCCTCTAGGAAGTAGAATTTTGACCAACGCTAACGAGTCTGAGGGGCAACTCCGGTTAAGACGGTGGAAGGGCACGGTTTTAACCGTGCCGTAAGCGCCCTCACCCACCACTTCGTGGTCCCCCTCTCCCAAGGGGAGAGGGAGGAGTTCCCACGGGAAGCTCCGACTCCTGCCCTCTCCCTGCGGGAGAGGGTGCCGCGAAGCGGCGGGTGAGGGCTCGGCGGCATGGCTGAAGCCATGCCCTTCCGTCCGTATTTTCATGCTTTGCGGATGCCGCCAAACGGGATGACCGACTGTTAGATTTCCCCGCGACCTCGCACGTCAGCTCAAATTTACGGCAAAGACCTCGGCGTTTTTCAGGTGTAAGCGAAGTATGTAATTGCCCGGCGCCATTTCCGAGATATTCCTGCGCCGCCACCGCAGTGGATGGCGCAGCGAATCGCCGGTGACCGGTATGGCGTCTTTCTCGGCAAGCTCGTGAATGCGATAGCCCTCTGCGTCCAGTATTTCGGGTAAGACGCTTCCGACGGAAGCGTCCGCGTTGATGGTGATTGATCGGAGGTTGGCAAAGGAAAGCGGTTTCAGCGTGATCTGTCCAATCCGCTCAATGGGCCGCAGGCCTGCGAACCGGTCGCGGCGCATGGTGGCCAGCCCAATTCCCGAGAGCATCCCATAATCGTTTCCGCTCGTCGCGCCTTGGGAATAACCGGCGTAATAGAAGTGAAAGTCATCTTCGAGCAGGACCGGCATTGGATTGATAAAGAGGCTGCCGCTATCGAATTTCAGGCCACCACTCCGCGCAAGGAAGAAGTGTTCGCGAAACGGCCGCTTCCATTCCAGTCCATTGCGGCTTATCGCGAGTTCCACATTAATCACTCCCCCGCCAACCGCACGATGCAGAATCTGTAAAAGGGCAAAATAGCAATCATTGTAATAAAACACAGGAGAATGATGGAACTCGACCCAAGGGGGATCAAATTCATCGGGCGTAAGAAGGAGCTGCGGCCTCGACCAATGAATGAAATCCTTGCTTTCAGTGTGGCCCATCCCATGTTTCCAATACATACGGCCATCGGGGCCGTCTGTCCACATTTTGCCGTAGATGGCAAACTGCCCCCTCGGAGGATCATAAATCGCGTCGATTGCGTCGCTCATGGTCAAAGGGACTGTCCACGGTCCGTGCTGGTCGCGGTAGGGAAGGGGATCTCCCTGAGTCCCATATGATGCTCTGAGCAGCGGCGCGTTTGGATTTTTCTTCCAATGAATCCCGTCCGGTGAAAACGCGACGCTCAAGCCCGGCAATTCTTGGCCGCCGTCATGGGACCAGTCGAAATAGGCCATTTTGTAACGCCGCCCTGCTTCGGGATCGCGCGGATCGAAAACAACCGAGCAGTCGTAGTTAACCGAATGCCCGCCGTTGCCAGTGAGCACAATGTTCGTTTCACGGATGCCGTTGTAACTGTAAAGTCCGAGACTGGGCTTAACCCAGCGAATGCCATCTTTTGATTCCGCATAGCACACAACACAGCGTTTACGCTTATTCCTGGCGAGGCTGCCCGAATAGGCCTGATACCAGAGTTGGTATTTGCCGGTGAGTGGATTGTGATAGACGCTGTTCCATCCAATTTCAACCTCCCAGGGTTTTTCCCTACTCTTGATGACCGGATTATCCGGGTACCTGGTAAGCGAATGAGGAACGCGACGCGTGCCTGGACGGTAGAGAATACCGTGATCGTCCACCAAGAGCACCGTGTGCGCGCCGCTCTCAGTGGAATCGGAACAGTCCATGGTTTGGACACGTCTCGAGAACAACCATGCTGCAGGGATTGTAGCTAGTAAGCGGCGCCTGCTAATCACAAGTTCTCCAAAAATCTCGAAGGGGTCGTCAGCCCCCACTCTAGCTGCCACAACGTCTGTAATGCAAGAGAGGTGGGCCACGACAGTCCATATAGATGGACACGACTGGAGAAAATGACTATCAAGGCTCCAACGCTGGCGGATTGCCCCCGGCTGCAAAATGACAGCTTCGTTCAATCCAGCATTGTGGATTTTTCCTATCAAACAGGCGCTTTCACTCTTGACTCTTATTTGCCGTACAGGATATACCTCCTACTGCGAGGTGATAGAAGCATGGGCATTGAGGAGGTGAGGAGAGACTCCGCTTCTATACCATCTGAATTCTTCATGCCATCTGACGTTGTCGAGGATGCTGTCAGCCGTGGCCATCCCTACAAAAGGTCTGCGTTTATCATGACATAGACTCCAGGAAACCGTCGCTTCGGAGGCGCATTATGTTCAAATCTTCGGGTTGGATCATTTGCCTAAGGATCGTAGCCGTTATCGTCATCGCGGCATCGCAGTTGTTCGGCCAAGCTACCCAGGGGAGTATCTTTGGCACAGTGACAGACGCATCGGGTGGCGTGGTTCCAAGAGCCGTCGTGACAGTCACTAGCGTGGAGCAAGGGGTTAAGAGGACGACTACGACGAATGACGCGGGTCAATATGTGGCGCCGGATCTGGAGGTTGGTTCCTACATCGTCAGCGTACAGGCTCCCGGATTCAAAAGGACGGTCAATCCGCCGGTGAGGCTCACGGTGAAGGCGCGTGTCCAGGTGGATACCCGGCTGCAAGTCGGCGAGGTGACGCAGTCGGTGCAGGTTCAGGGAACTTCGCCGCTGGTGCAGACAGGCTCCGCTGAGGTCAGCACCCTCGTGAACAATGAAGAACTCCGGACTCTCCCCGTCATCAGCCGGAACCTGCTCACTCTTGCATCGCTTTCGGCCGGGACGAACAACGGCACCTCTTCGGGAAGGCAGGCGCAGACTTCCGGCGCTGAGATTATCGTAAACGGCAACGTAGCCGAATCGAACAACTTCATACTTGATGGCGTATCGGACAACATGGAGTTTAGCGGAACCATAGCCATGAACCCTCCGATCGATGCCGTGCAGGAGTTTGCTGTCCAGACCAATCAGTATGGCGCCGAGTTCGGACGCTCCGGCGGTGGAATTATCAACATCGTGCTCAAGTCGGGCACCAATCAACTGCATGGGTTCGCGTATGACTATTTCCAGAACGACGCTCTCAATGCGGCTCCGTTTAATTTTACGGGGGCTTTTCAGCCAAAACAGCCGCTGCGCCTGAACCGGTTTGGAGCGGGAGCCGGAGGACCGATCAAGAAGGATAAGCTCTTCTGGTTTGCCAATTACGAAGGCCTTCGCAACCCCAGTTCCTCGCTCGGGCAAGAGACAGTGCCAACTGCAGCGGAGAAAACCGGTGACTTCAGCCAAGCCGGCTTCAACATTTACGATCCCGCCACGGTGCACCCAGACCCCAACAATTCTAATCAAATCGACCGTAACCAATTTTCCGGCAACGTGATCCCGTCCTCCCGTTTCAATCCGGTGGGAGTTGGCCTGCTGAGCTATTATCCCAATCCAAATTTCACAAGCCCTATACCCGGCGTGACAACTAATTATCTGGTGAACCTGCCGGGCAGCAATACGGATAACTCATTTGATGCCAAGGGTGACTGGGTTCCCTCTGCGGTGGATAGCGTGTCGGGGCATTTTTCGCAGATGCGCCTCAATTTTGCCCAGGCTGGCTGGTTGCCAGATAACCGGTTGAGTACACAGACGGGCGAAGTTGGCACCAATACCGGCGTCACGTGGACCCGCAGTATCCGTCCGATGCTCCTCAACGAGGCGCGGGTTTCTTATAACCGTTTTCTTCTACCTAACACGATAGGCAACAAGGATAATGTGATGGATCAATACAACGTCCCTGGCTGGCACACCACCCGACCTTATGGGCTGGGGTTCCCGTCAATCGGCATTTCAAATATAACGGGTGTCAGCCCCGTGCGCGAGCTCCCGTGGGTCGGGAACGGATTTCAATTGGCGGAGAACGTGTATCAATATCTCGACACGGTGAGTTGGGTCAAGGGACCGCATTCGATCAAGTTTGGCGCTGAATATGATCATGTTCGAGAAGACCGTTACCAAGCGCGGATTGGAGGCGGTAGTTTGAGCTTTGGTCCCGACTATACGACCAGCTACGTGGGGCAGCCGACTGTAAATCCGGAGAACGGCGTCCCCGACATGTTACTTGGGCTTGCTACTCAAATAGCCACTCAGTATGGTTTCGACGCCATTCGGGACAGAGGCTACCGGATTGGTACTTTCATTCAAGACGACTGGAGAGTGTTGCCCAAACTGACCCTCAATCTTGGTCTTCGCTGGGACTTCTATTCGCCCTATAATGAGGAACAGGACCGTGTAGCAAACCTCAATCCCACGACTGGCATCAGGCTTGTGCCCAATGACGCCAGAAGTGTTGTTCAGAATACCCTCGGTCTCCCCGGAGGAAATCTTCCCTCCGGATGGGCGTATGTTCCCTCCAATCAGGTGAATCCCCAACCCCAATACCACGATTTCTCTCCTCGGTTTGGTCTTGTCTACAGGCTAGGGCAGAACGGCTCCTTCCGGGGGGGCTACGGGATATTTTACGCGCCAACGACGGTAAACACTTTCAACAATGCGGGAACGGAAGGCAATCCATTCTTCTTTGACTTTTCGATCACCGGCACGAGCCAGACACCCACTGTAGTAGCTAACGGGTTCCCGAGCTCGGGGATTGAAAGCGTGCTTGCGTCGCCTAACTTCAGCGCCCACTACGGGCCCGTCGATCGGCCGGACCCTTACGCGCAGAAGTGGAGCGCCCATCTCGAATGGAGTCCTGCCAACAAGAACTTGCTGTTCGACATCGGTTATGACGGCGAGCACGGATTGTTCTTTCCCACGCTGATACCGGGAAATCAGGCGGCGGCGCCCGGTCCAACTTCGCTCAAACAGACCCTCCCCTATCCGAACATCGGCTTCTTCTACTTCTACATGCCGATTGCCGACACCAACTACAATGGCCTGTCATTCTCGGCCACAGCCAGGAACCTGCACGGCCTCATGTTAAAAAGCGCGTATACCTACTCGAGAGCCCTCGGTTACGCTACAGGGACCGATGATGTTATGACCTACCGTTGGAATCCGCGCTACGATTACGGACCGCAGGCCTACGATATCACCCACCGATGGACTACTTCCGCGGTTTATCAGATTCCAGTGCCAGGTTCGTTTCATGGGGCTGCGCGTGCCCTGCTTGGCGACTGGACCACGTCCGGAGTCTTCATCGCGCAGACCGGATTGCCCTTTACCGCCATTGCTTCAGGTGCAAACAACTCGGTCAACGTGGGATCTCTGGGGGAAAGCAATCACGCCAATATTGTTGGCGCGTGGAGCCTACCTTCCAGCCAACGAACTCTACAGCACTATTTCAACACCAGCGCATTCCAATCGCCCGGTATATACCAATTCGGCAATTCATCCAAAGACATGCTGCGCGGCCCCGGTTTGGTGAACCTCGACTTCGCGCTTCAAAAGCAGTTCGTCTTGCCCTGGAAAGAGCAGCGCTTGATTGTTCGAATGGAGTCAAGCAATTTCTTTAACACGCCACACTTCGGGAACCCCAACGCCAATCTCGCATCTTCGGCCTTTGGTCAAATTAGAGGATTACTGGGAGGAAGCACTCCACGGCAATTACAGGCAGTGCTGAAGTACGAATTTTAACGGTGATGCGAAAAAACCCCGCACGGAGTGTAGCGGCGATTTTATATCGCCACAGGTCAGTGCTTTCGATGCGCAAATGGCAGTATGAAGCCGTCGCTACACTCTTCAGTATCCGGTCATGAAAATTTTGAGCGTAGCGAAGCATCTGTTCCGAAAATTCAGGTCAGGAGAGCGGAAGGGCACGGTTTCAACCGTGCCGGAAACGCCCTCACCAACCGCTTCGCGGTCCCCCCTCTCCCAAAGGGAGAGGGCCGGAAAAAGGTAAACAGGCCAGTCCTCTCCCAGCGGGAGAAGGGGGACCACGGGGAAGCGACGCTTCCCGTCGCGGTGGGTGAGGGAGGCTTTGCCGAACTTCCACAGTAGAGTGAAGATTCTTTGGTCATGGGCTAAAAAGGATAGGGAGAAAAGGATGTCTCTGAGCAGGCGAGGATTCGTCAAAGGTGGTATTGCGGCAAGCATGGCTTTCGGTGGCGCCTTCTTGTCGCACACAATCAGACCCTTCCAGAATCTAGACGCAGCCAGCACCACAGGCGCATCTGACCCATCAAGCGCGGCCATCGCCATCTTTTCGTTCGACAGTTTCACAATCCCTTTTACGCAAAACCTCTACCTCACAATGGCGCCGGCCACAAAATATCCGGGCAATCCCGTATTGCAACACGGTCCCGAGGGATCACCCGATGCCGAGCGGGCACAATTCTACGGCAGCATTATCAACGTGGATGGAAAATACCGGATGTGGTATTGCGCCGAGAGCGAGCCTGCCGGGGGCATGCGTTCTTCCTCGTTCCGGCCGGCTTATGCGGAGAGCGAGGATGGCATTCATTGGACGAAGCCAAAACTTGGACTGGTTGAATTCAACGGAAATAAAGAGAACAACCTGCTCCTGTTCTCCCCTCAGCCCCATTTCGAAATCACCGAGCCGCTGGCGTCTTTCGTGTTGTACGAGTCGTCTGATCCCGATCCGGCGCATCGCTACAAGATGCCTTTATACGGGCGCTTCTATGACGCTAACGACGTAACGTATAAGCACCCAAAATCAACGATTTATCCATACTTCAGCGCGGACGGCTTACGCTGGCAGCTTGCCACGCCTCCGCCCAAAGGCCACGCATATAACGAAAAGGAAGCGCCCATCCGCGTACAGGGCGTCTTTGAGATTGGCGGCTTTTATAAGTTTGATGGACTATATTACGTGGCGGGTCAAGAAATCTCGCCCGATGTCTGGATGCCGGATGGCAAGGAGGTAGGGCGGGTGATGGTCACTCACCGGTCCAGCGACTTTGTGCACTGGTCGAAAGATCAGGCGCTTTCGTTCGTGCGATATGGCTACCGCTCCAGGAAGGAAAATCTCAACGAGGCGCACGAGCCCGCCGCCGTGTGGAACCGGAACAACGTCCTGCTTGCAACCTATGGGATGTGGCAGGGGTCGAAAAACCTGGCAGACCTCCGATTGCCACTGGGTTTCCTCATCAGCAACGATGGCATTCACTTTCGAGAGCCGCAACCCGATTTCGCGATCCTTTCTCCTGGCGCCACCGATGCGTGGGATCAGCATGGTTTGATTCATGGGCAAGGCTTCGAGAATGTCGGAGACCAGACATACGTTTATTACGGAACGTGGGACCTTGCGTCAAAACAGGATCGAAAGACTTCAGTCGGACTCTCCATGCTCCGCCGCGACGGCTTCGGTTATCTCTCCACTCAAAGAGAAGGAGACGCGATGTTGACAACGATCCCTCTTGTGTTTCCACGAGACGCCAACGGAATCCGTGTGAACGCAAGCGGGCTTGGCCAGGATGCGCGCCTGCGGCTCGAACTTCTCGACGAGCTGGGGAAAGGACTGCCGGGCTACTCCGGATCGCAGGGAGCGATTGTCGATCATGATGGCGTCGCGGAGCGGGTCTCTTGGTCCAACAGAAATCTGCCACCTATCCCGGGGCCATGCCGGCTTCGAATTCACTTTGAAGGCGCTAACAAGAGTAATATTCGGTTTTACGCGGGTTATATCGGCGGTGCGTAATTGGGATCATCTTGGCTCACCGGGCGCAAAGGTAGGCGTGCATGAAATCAATGACCGCAATTGTGATTGGTGGCGGCGTTACTGGGCTGAGCACCGCCTACCATCTCGCACGCAAGAAATATGGCCGTATCATCCTGCTCGATAAAGAAGCTGTGGGAGATGGGTCTAGCAGCCGCGCGGCGGGCATCATCACGGGCCTGCTCTGGAGCGAGACCGGAGTCCTAGCGCGCAAGAAGTGTCTGGCATTGTTCCGGGAGTTATCCAAAGAATTGGAGGGCTACAGCTTTCGGGATGTTGGATGTCTTAATCTGTATGGGCCGCAGTCATGGCGGGATGCCGAGAAGTTGCTTCCCCTTTATCGACGGCTGGCCATACCGTTCGAAATTATTGATGCCGCTGAGATCCGCAGGCGCTGGCCTGCGCTAACCCCGCACGAGGAGTTTGTTGGTCTCTTCGACCCCTTGGGAGGTTATAGCGAGCCGGACGAGTATATTCCCGCTCTCACCCGAAAAAACCGTGAACTGGGCGTGGAGGTTTGTGAAGGGCGGCAAGTCTTCGGGTTTTTGACGCACAATGGCCGCATCACGGGCGTTAAAACGAACGCTGGTGACATCGAGGCTGATGCGGTGATTTGCACCGTGCTGGCTTGGACTCTCAAGGTGATTGAACCGCTGGGTATGCAGTTGCCTCTGAAAGCCTTCGTTCACCAGCGCTATCTGACGCAACCCCTGTCGTCACCGATGAAAATCCCGGCAGTCAACGCGAACGAGTTGGGCGGGTACGTCCGGCCTGCTTTGGGTAACCGCCTCCTCGCGGGTGTCGAGACGGCCGAGAGGGAGGAGTGCCGCGTTCCATCAAGAGAGTTCCGTCAGAATTCACTCTCCGCCCCTCGCAGCCTCAAAGCCGAGATAAACAGGAAGTATGGGTCACTCGTCCCCGCCTTGCGAAACATAGAGTGGGAATCCGAAAAAGTGGGACTCATCACATTCTCGCTGGATGGCGAACCGATTCTGGGACCAATTTCAAATGTCCCAGGGTTCTATGTGGGAACAGCCTTCCACTCGGGGGGATTTGCTTACAATCCAGTCGCAGGGTTGTTGCTCGCGGAATATGTGGCGGACGGTCACACAAGTATTGATGTAACCGCATTCTCGCCAGACCGGTTTGAGCAAAAAAACGTCGAGAAATATCTCGCGGCCACGTTCCGGCAAAGAGACGCCTTTGAAAGGCGCCACTGATAGAAATTTGACGTCAACCATGGGATCGTTTAGTAGGATGCTGTAGGTGATGTCATCCTGAGCGCAGCGAAGGACCTGCTTGTAAGGTGTGAGAAAAGCAGATTCTTCGCTACGCGCAGAATGACACCGTGAGGAATTCCAGCCCCCGCCTAACGATACTGGGTTAAGTCGTGTTACCGCTGTGTCAGGGCATGGCTTTAGCCATGCCGCGCGGTGCGCCTTCCCTTGATCCCTGGGGCTTTAGCCCCTGATGCC
>JBOGJX010000197.1:0-2876 GCA_050745285.1 Terriglobia bacterium | reverse complement strand
TCCAACCTGCTCGGATTGCGGCGCCATCATGGTCCGCAATGGGTCGTGCTACCGCTGCATGAATTGCGGTAGCACCAGCGGATGCTCTTGATTTTGGATTTTGGATGGGTAGCCACGGCACGATTTCTGTGCCGTGGGCTTTTTCGCATTTGCAATTTTCAATCTGCGATTTGAGATGCCGATCGGTGGTGCACACAGGGCGTAGTCAGCCATGTGTGCGATGCGAAAGGGTAGATTATTCAGACAGATGGGTTCCCACACTGGGCAGAACACAGACGCCAGAGAGCCGCGCGCGAGCGGCAGAATCATGTGGCCCACGGCGCAAGCAGGGAAGGGAAAAAGCAATCGCTAATTTCACTTTATGGCATCCGCAAAGACGGGAAATGGCCCTCACCCACCGCTACGCGTTCCCCCTCTCCCGCTACGGCGGGAGAGGGTTGGTTTCTTCCTATTTCTTCCCACCCTCGCCCCGGAGGGGAGAGGGTGGCGAGCGTAGCGAGCCGGGTGAGGGGCCCCTATTTGTGCGAACCGGAAATTTGCTGTTACGATGGGATAACGCTGTGAGGGGACGGGAGGATTAATTGAATAGCACGACCGTTCCAAAGCGCCTGCCCCTCGACGTCAACGCGGCGTTGCACGCCATCTGCTCCACGGGGAAGGGCCGCTGCTGGTATTGCGACACAAAGCTCCCAGCGGAGACCGAAGCCATTGAAAATGGTTGGGACGTGCAACGGATTGACGACCACCCGGTGGCCAGCATCATTCTGGTATGCCCTGGCTGCTTGCCGCAGCAATGCGACTCTCTTGGAGACCGGGCGGCGCTCGAAAGCGTTCCCATGGCCGCAATTTCTACGCCGCGGCGATCCCGCAGCCGCCGCGCCGCGCCATAGCTCAAAAATTCAGAAGTTTAGCAGATGGTTGAAAAACTACGTAATCGTGTCATTCTCAGGAGCCGAAGGCGACGGAGAGTCCCGCAAGTTGTAGGTTAAACATAAGAGCAGTCGGTCATCTCGCTTTGCGACACGCGCAAAGCGTGTGAAAATGCTGCGGAAGGGCACGGCTTCAGCCGTGCCGTCGGACCGTGCGCTTGACCTTCTTCCGCTGCGGCGATGGGCGGTCCGCCCATCGCCGCAGCGGAAGATAACGAAAATGGGGAGCGCCTTGCGGCACGGTTAAAACCGATCCCTTCCGTCCTCCTGACCGGAATTTTCGGAAGCAGATGCTTCACGGGTGACGCAGACATCGTTTTTGATGTCTGCGACCAAGAAGTCACAGACGGGCCGACCAAGCGTGGGACGGTTTGCTGCTTGATGTTGGAAGCCCTCAAGGGGAATCGTCAAGGGCAGCACAGCATCCGTATCAACGGCCAGTGGCGGATTTGCTTTGTCTGGCGCGATGGGAATGCGTATGACGTGGAGATCGTTGATTACCATTAGGAGAAAACATGCCCAAGCCTGACAAACGGTTGGCGTCCATTCATCCTGGGGAAGTACTCCGCGAAGAGTTCATGAAGCCATTGGGACTCAGCATGAACAAAGTCGCGCTTGACTTGCACGTACCCGTAACCCGCATCGCGGAGATCGTCCACGGCAGGCGCGGCATCTCAGCGGATACTGCTCTCCGCCTGTCTCGTTATTTTGACACGAGCGCTCAGTTCTGGCTCAACCTGCAGGCCAAGCACGACCTGGAAACCGCCGAGGATCACCTAACCGCAACCATCAAGCGCGAAGTACACCCTCTGGTTATCCACACCAAACCCGCCGCATGATGTTTACGTCCCCAGCACGTACTTGCTCACCCGGTTGCTTACGTCTTGCAGGTAGGCCTTGTCGCCGGCGTGAAGCTCGGTAATGGCCGCGCCGTGGTAGCCAATATCGGCAAAGGCTTTTCTGACCTCGGGCCAGTCAATCTGCCCATCACCGATGTTGACCCAGTGGAAACAGCTCCCCGACAGCTTGAACCCTTTCACGTGCACGTCCACGATGCGATGCCCGAGCGTGCGAATCCAATCCTGCGGATAGCCATAGAGGACCACGTTGCCCACGTCAAACCATGCTCCAATCCGAGGACTTTTGAACTCGTCGATGTAACGCGCCATTTCGAGCGGGCTGAGTAAGAATTTGTTCCAGACTTCTTCGATCCCGATCGTCACCTTCAACTCTTCCGCCATCGGGATCAGCTTGCGGATCTGGCGCTGCGACCGTGTCCAGGCTTCTTGATAACTCGTCTGCTCGTTCACGACGGCCGGCACCAGCAGCACGCAGTGCGCGCCCCAGAGCTTCGCGTTGTGCAGCGAAGTCCTCATTCCCGCCAGGCTCTTCACCACCACGGCCGGATCGCTTGAAGAGAGCGGATACTTCCAGTGGTCCATATTCATCACCGAATCAATCCGAATGCCGGCCTTCTCCGTCGCTTCCTTCATCTCCTGGGCTTCGTGCGGGTCGGGCGTGGTGTTGGCCTGCATGACTTCAAACCCCACCTCGCGCGCCATCTTGAATCGGTCAAGATAGCTCAACTGTTTGGGCAGCATATCCACCAGCACCCCCTTCTTAATGGGGAGCGGATCACCTGCGGCGGCCGCTCTCCCACCCGCGGCCGGTAGCGCAAGTGAAGCTTGTCCGGTAAGAGGCGTAGATAGCCCGGCAATTCCGGCCCCGGCTGCCACGCCTAGCGACGCCTTCAGGAAGTCACGGCGAGACGAATTGTTGATCATCTTGGATCCTCGCATCTAATTGGATTTGTTCCGCACGATGTTATCGCGGAACGGTTATAAGCGCCATATGAAATGAGCAAGCTGGGCGCGAAGGCCAAGCCTTCGCGCCCAGCGAGGACTAGGCTCGTAGGGACGCCGCTGATGGGAAGCACTGCTTCCCCTG
>JBOGJX010000196.1:0-7203 GCA_050745285.1 Terriglobia bacterium | reverse complement strand
CACGGTTTTAACCGTGCCGTTACAGGCGCCTCCCGAGACTTCTTTCCTTTCGTACCGCGAGCGGCTTGTTTCAACAAGCCGCTCGCGGTACGAAAGGGGGAACCGAAGGAACCGCCGTTTTCGGCGGAGTTAAAACCCCGCCCTTCCGCGAGTGCCAATCGTTTCATGAATAATCCGGGCTAGAGACCCTTTAGAATCAATACCTCTAAGCTAATCCGGTCGCCACGGGCCTTACAAAAACCAAGCTTAGGAGAAAGCCTATTGACAGGCGACAAGGTTTTCGATAAAATCCCTACCGAACGGTCGGTTATGGCCGGAAGCGCAAATCCTGATGAGGCCGAACATGGAAAACCCGGTTACTGGTTCCGAAATCCTGCTGGAAAGTTTGAAGCGCGAGAAGGTTGAGGTGGTTTTTGGTTTGCCCGGCGGCGCCGTACTGCCCCTCTATGACGCGCTTTACAGCGCGGGCATCCGCCACCTTTTGGTGCGTCACGAGCAGGCGGCGGGGTTCGCTGCGGACGGCTACGCGCGCGTTACCGGGAAGCCCGGTGTGTGCCTGGTGACCTCAGGACCGGGCGCAACCAACGTGATGACCGCGCTCACCTCGGCGGCAATGGATTCGATTCCCATCGTCGTTTTGACAGGGCAGGTGGCGGCTTCCATGATCGGCAAGGACGCTTTTCAAGAGGCCGACACCATCGGCATCAGCCTTCCCATCACCAAGCACTCTTTCCAGCCGCGTCGTGCGGCGGACATTCCGGCGGTGATCCACGAGGCTTTCAAGATCGCAGTTTCGGGGAGACCCGGGCCTGTGCTGGTGGATCTTCCGAAGAGCACGCTGCTCGAAAAGGCTATCCCGCAATATGCGCAAGAAGGCACGGCCGGGCGCCCTTTTCGCAAGCGCGAGTGGGGTGAAGCGGCTATTGACCGGGCAGCGGGAATGTTCCTCGAAAGCCGCCGGGCGGTTCTTTATGTGGGCGGCGGCGTGATCCATGCGGAGGCATGGGACGAATTGCGCAAGTTGGCAGAACTTTTGAACATTCCGGTCACGACCACGTTGATGGGACTGGGCTCGTTTCCTTCGAGCCACCCGCTTTCGCTGGGCATGCCGGGCATGCACGGCTCGTACGCAACCAACATGGCGATTTCCGAGTGTGATCTGCTGGTGGCCGTGGGCGCGCGGTTTGACGACCGCGTGACGGGCCGCCTCGACGGCTTCTCCACTAAGTCGCGCAAGATTCATATGGACGTTGACCCTTCCGAGATCAACAAGAACGTGCGCGTCGATCTTCCCCTAGTGGGTGACGCCCGCGAGACGCTGCGCGCCTTGACCGGCGCTTTGAAGCTCCGGGGCCGGGAAGTGGAGCCGGCCTCTCGCACCGCATGGCTCGACCAGATCGAAGCGTGGCGCACCGAGCATCCGCTGGGGTACGACGAGACGGCGCCTAGCATCAAACCCGAATACGTGATTGAGATGCTTTCGCGTTATGCCAATGAAGACGCCATTGTAGCGGTTGACGTGGGCCAGCACCAGATGTGGGCGGCGCAATACTATGATTTCTATCAGGCCCGCACGTGGCTTTCATCGAGCGGCCTCGGCACTATGGGTTACGGCTTCCCGGCGGCCATGGGGGCGCAACTGGCGTTTCCTGACCGCCAGGTCATCGCCATCGTCGGCGACGGCGGTTTCCAGATGACGCTCAACGATCTGGCCACCATCGCGCAGTATCGCGTGCCGGTAAAGATCGTCATCTTGAATAACCGCGCGCTCGGCATGGTGCGGCAATGGCAGGAGATGTTTTTTGAGAAGCGCTACTGCGATATTGACCTGAATTACTCTCCGGATTTCTCCAAGCTCGCCGAGTCTTACGGTATTCGCGGCGTGCGCGTGGATCATAAGGCCAGCGTGAAAGACGCCGTGCGCGCCATGCTCAGCGATCGCGAGCCGTGCCTGGTGGACTTCTGGGTTGATCCGGCGGAGAATGTCTTTCCCATTGTCCCGCCCGGCGCCTCGCTTGCCGAGATGATCGTGGAGCCGCCCCGAACCATGGTGGAAGAGGAAGTCATGGACGACCTCTGGGCGGTGTAACAGCGCGCGGTATGCTTTCCTTCCCGATTTCCCAGCCCTCTCCCTGAGGGAGAGGGTGGCCGAAGGCCGGGTGAGGGGGGGAGGCCGTAGCGCAGAGTTTTGCTTTTGAAACTCTGCGGTTTTTCCGTAGCGACGGCTGCAAGAAAACCGCACGCAGAAATGGCGCATCGAAAGGCCCACGGCACAGACTTCGTGCCGTGGCTGCCCTCGGTTTTTAGTTTGGAATATTCCGGCGGTGGAACGCCGCCGCTACAATACAGGAGCGTTCGTGAAGTACTTACTGACCATCGAAACCCAGGATGATCTGATCGTTGTTTGCCGGCTGCTTAACATGCTGCGCCGCAAGGGAGCGCGCTTGCTGACGCTTGTGATGTCACTCACGCCCGAGGGCTATTGCTTGATGGCGCTGGCCGAAATCAAGGCATCCGAGGCGGAGCACATGTTTCATTTCCTGCGCCGCGCCGAAGGTGTGCGCCACGTGACGTATTACCGCCATGAGACCGAGGGCGCCGCGGCCTTTATCCTGGTGGATGGGGAGGGCGAATCTATGGATGCGGCGCGCTGGGCCACGCTCCTTCCCGGCGCCAAATTGATTTTCTCGGACCACGGCAAGGCCTTTTTGGAAGCTCCTGCGAGTGGCACGGCGCATCCGCCGGGCGCGCTGCCTTTCGCGCGCGTCCGCTCAACGCGCAGCGAAGCGGGTAGCCACGGCACGGTTTGAGTGCCGCGGGTATTTGCACATCGAAAAGCCTACTCTGTGTAGCGCAGAGTTTTGTTTTTGAAACTCTGCGGTTTTTTAGTTTGGAATATTCCGGCGGCCAGTGGCCGCCGCTACAACATGAACACAAATCTCCGGAGGAAATAATGGCCAAGGTTTACTACGAAAAAGACGCCGATTTGAAATATTTGAAGGACAAAACGATTGCGGTAGTCGGGTACGGCAGCCAGGGGCACGCGCACGCGCTGAACCTGCGCGATAGCGGCCTGAAGGTGATTGTGGGATTGCCCACCTCGAGCGCCTCGCGCGCCAAGGCGCAGGCGGCGAAGCTGGAGGTCTACGATCCGGCGGAAGCCGCCAAGCGCGGCGACGTGATCGTGATGCTGATTCCCGACCATATCCAGCAGAAGGTTTATCAGGAGTCAATCGCTCCGCATCTCGGCCGCGGCAAGACTCTGCTTTTTGCGCACGGGTTCAGCATTCATTTCAAATCAGTCGTTCCACCTCCCGAAGTGGACGTGGTCATGATCGCTCCCAAGTCTCCCGGACACCGCATGCGCGAGCTTTTCGTGGAAGGCGTAGGCGTGCCGGGATTGCTGGCGGTCGAGCAGGATGCCTCGGGCCACGCGGAGCAAACAGCTCTCGCTTACGCCCTGGGCGTGGGCTGCCTCAAGGCCGGCGTGATCCGCACTACCTTCAAGGAAGAAACCGAAACCGATTTGTTCGGCGAGCAGACCGTGCTGTGCGGCGGCGTTTCGGCTCTGATTGCTGCGGGCTTCGAGACGCTGGTGGCCGCGGGCTATCAGCCGGAAATCGCTTACTTCGAGTGCCTGCACGAGCTTAAGCTGATTGTCGACCTCATCTATCAGGGCGGCATCAAATACATGCGCTATTCTGTAAGTGACACAGCCGAGTACGGTGACTACACGCGCGGACCGGCGGTGGTCGATCAGCACGTGCGTGACTCCATGAAGAAGGTGCTGGCGGATATTCAAAGCGGCGCCTTCGCCAAGGAATGGATCAAGGAAAACAATGAAGAGGGACGCAAAAACTTCCTTGCCATGCGTTCAAAGGAACAAGGCCAGTTGATTGAAAAGGTGGGCATTGAGTTGCGCAAAATGATGGCGTGGAATAAGCCCGCGGCGGAGGAAGCGACGGCCGCTCAGGCGCAGGCGCGGCGGTAAAGGGAAGAACCACAAAGACGCGAAGACACAAAGGGAAGCCAAAAGTTTAGAAGGCGTTGATGTATCTTTGCGACGCCAGCAAAGCGTGAAGATAGGGCCGGAGGAGCTGGTGGGGACGGCCGCGTTACGGCACGGTTAAAACCGTGCCCCTCCGCTCGATCGGAATTTTCAGGGCGGATTCTTAATCCGCTTGTTCCTGCCTTCTACTTTTCTTCGTGTCTTTGTGCCTTTGTGGTACGCATTATTCGAATAGGATTTTAGAACCCATTATGAAAACGAAGGCCGCATCTGCCCCACTGGCTATCGCTGAAAAAAACGCGCATCTCCAACTGAAAAAGCTGGCGGTGATTGGCGCCGGGAAACTCGGTGAAGGGTTGCTCTCGGGCGTGCTTGGGTCACAGCTCGCGCCCGTGAGCCACGTGGTGGCGACGGTGGGGCACCAGCCGCGCGCCGATTTCCTGGCGGAAAAATACGGCATCCACACGGGCACGAACAACCGCGAGGCGGTCACGGGCGCGGACCTGGTGCTCATCTGCCTGAAGCCGCAGCAGGTGAAAGGCTTCTTGCAGGACGTGAAGAAGAACCTGAGCAAGGACGCGCTGCTGATCTCAGCCGCGGCGTCGGTGACAACGGCCTTCATCGAGCGAGAGCTGCCCTATCCGGCCCGCGTGGTGCGCGCCATGCCCAATACGCCTTGCCTTATCCGCCATGGCATGACCGCCATCGCGCGAGGCAAGCATTCTACGGACGCGGACCTGAAGATTGCCAACCGTGTCTTTGGCTCCATGGGCCGCACCGTGACCGTGGACGAAAAACACATGGACGCCATCACGGGGCTTTCCGCCTCAGGGCCCGCTTATGTTTACACCATCATCGAATCCCTCGCCGAGGCTGGCGTGAAGCTTGGGCTTCCCCGCGAACTCTCCACCGAGCTTTCCGCCCAAACCCTTCTAGGCGCTTCCGCCCTGGTGCTGCAGAGCGGCGAGCACCCGGCGAAGTTGAAGGACATGGTCACAACCCCGGCAGGATGCACTATCGACGGGCTGCTCGAACTTGAAGAAGGCGGTCTGCGAGTGACCCTGATCAAGGCGGTCGTCCGCGCCGCCGAGCGCGCCAAGCAGCTCGTGGAAAGCCAAAACTCCTAAAATTGAGCCATTGCGAGATTGATTCATTGAATTATTTTGATTCCATGACGGGAGTTGCTTTTTTAATGACTCAATGGCTTAATGAGACAGTGAATCAATTTTTTTTCTGGAGGCACTCGAATGGCATTGAATGTTGGAGATGTGGCGCCCGATTTCAAGCTGGGATCGACGACGGGAGATAACCAGGGCGAGTTTCAACTCTCGGCGCACAAGGGCAAGAACGTTGTCGTTCTGTTTTATCCCCTCGATTTCACGCCCGTATGCCAGAGCGAGATTGGCGCCTTTGAGAATGAAATTGCGAAGTTCAGCGGCGCCGGAGCTCAAGTGGTGGCGATCTCGACCGACACCGTCTTCACCCACAAGGCTTTTCAACATGAAATAGGCGGCGTGAGCTATCCGATTGCTACGGACCGCTGGCCCTATGCGAAGACCGCGGAGGCTTACGGTGTGTTTCCTCCCACGAAGCACAGCATTCCCTTCGTCAACGACCGGGCCATTTTTGTGGTCGGCAAGGACGGCAGAATAGCCTGGTCCAAAGTGTATGAAATCGGCACGATGCCGGAGCCGCGCGAAGTGCTCGACGTGCTGAAAAAACTATCCTGAGGGATCCTGAAGGCCCCTTTTATCTGTCATTCTGAGCCCTTCGCCTTCGCTCAGGGTAAGCTCCGCGAAGAATCGGCTCCGAAAATTTTGGCCAAAACAGCGGAAGGGCGCGGTTTCAACCGTGCCGGAAACGCCCTCACCCACGCTTCGCGGTCCCGTCTTTTTCTTTTGGCCCAAAGGGAGAGGGGACGAGGGTGAGGGGGGCGACGCTCACGGCATGGCTAAAGCCATGCCCTTCCAGATCCGTTTTCATGCTTTGTGGATGCCGCAAAGTGCCATGAGCGACTGCTCCCAAAATTTCGGTCAAGAGGGCAGAAGGGCACGGGCAGCGTTTTCCAGGAAAAACGGCCGTGCCGTAAAGCGTTCCCCATTCTCGTAATCTCCTGCTGCGGCGCTGGGCGAGCCGCCCATCGCCGCAGCAGGAGAGGGTCAATATCACGTTCGTGGCGGCACGCCTAAAGCCGTGCCCTTCCGCCTATCCCGCGGTGACCTCCTCAGAATGAAATGATTACAGACCGTTTCAGCATCCTATCAAATGTGTTGATGAATGGTTGCAGCCTGCCGCTGATCGCTAACGGCTGATCGCTGAAAGCTGATGTCTCTTTCCCAATGATTATTCCGTGTATCGACTTAATGGGCCGCAAGGTGGTGCAACTCGTTCAGGGCCAGGAGAATTCCAAGGTCCTTGAGTTGCCTGATGCTTGCGCGGTGCTCGACCGCTTTAGCGCGTTTCCGCAAATTCAGGTGATTGACCTTGACGCCGCGATGGGCCGGGAGGCGCAAACGGAGATCATCCGCCAACTTACGGTCCGCAAACTGTGCCGTGTGGGCGGCGGCGTCCGGAGCGTCGAGCGGGCGCAGGAAGTGGTGAGCCAAGGCGCAGTGAAGGTGATCGTGGGCAGCTCTGCCTTTACGCGCGAAGGCGTCAATCACGATTTTCTCTCGCGGCTGGCCGCGGCGGTGCCCTGGGAGAAGATCATGATTTCGGTGGATTGCCTCAACGATCACGTGGCCATCCACGGCTGGAAGGAAGTGTTATCACTCACCTCCGGCGAGGTCATGCCCCACCTTGAACGGTATTGCTCGGAGTTCCTGTGCACGTGCATCGATGTGGAAGGGAAGCATGAGGGCACGCGCCTCGACTGGTTCCGCAAGCTGCGCGAGACGACTTCGCTGCCGGTCACAGCCGCCGGCGGCATCACGACGGATCAGGAAATCCGCGCGCTTGAAGATTTGGGCATGCACGCCGCGCTGGGCGTGGCCATCTACCATAGAATGTTTCCGGAGTTGTTCCCTGGCGCCGAAGCCGTAATGACGAAAAACTGAGTTGGCGTTCCTATCATGGATTTCTCCATGCGGTAAGCTATCGCACCGGAAGGGCGGGGTTTTAACCCCGCTGTAACGAGCGGTTCCACTTCTTTTATTCGTGTCTTGCCGCGAGCAGGTTGCGATCGCAACCTGCTC
>JBOGJX010000195.1:0-5580 GCA_050745285.1 Terriglobia bacterium | reverse complement strand
AGAACGACGCCCAATTATTCGCTCAACACGCACGCTCCGGATCAGACATACATACGGCCTCGACATCTCCAATGCGCCATCGACCTCGCCGCTCCGGGCCGCTACTACGCTAACTCGGAAGGGCATTTTCGACCCTGCGATGAGCAGATTGCACGTGATCAAAAATTCTCGTCAACGGATGAACCACAAAGACACGAAGACCCGAAGAAAACTTTCTGATGAATCTGCTCTTGGTGCCTTGGCGCCTTTGTGGTGAAATGATGGTAGTTCATCGAAAGACCGTCATCGCAGTCGCTGTCCTGATTGCAGCGCTATTTATTGCCCAGAGGGAATACTACCGGACACGAAGGCCGTCCTTTCCGTCTCCGGCTTCGAGCGCCACTGCGGCCGGCCCTTGCATTGATTTCCATCAGGCGGCCTCGCACGCAGGGGAAAACGGATGCGTTTCGGGTTATGTGTTGCGCGCCTACACCTCCAGAACCGGAAATACATTTCTCGATTTCTGCCAGGATTACCGTAGCTGCCCTTTTACCTCCGTGGTCTTTGCTTCGGACCATGCGAAATTCGGCAACCTGGAGTCTCTCACCGGGCGCAAGGTGGAGCTTCATGGATTGATTTCCATCTACCGCAATCAAGCCGAAATTATCGTTCACGACCCGTGGCAGATTCAGGTAAGTCCGTGAAAAAGCACGCTTTTTGGATTCTTCCCATGTAAATGTTGGACAAAGGCACTTCAACAAAAGCAATTCACCAAGGAGACACAAAGACACCAAGAAGAAAATCAAGAAACAAAAAGGGGTAAGAAGGATGGTTCACGGGATTCCAAGCAGCCTGTTAGCCACGAGCCCAGCTTCTACGTTTTGATATTTGTTTTTCCTTCGTGGCTTCGTGTCTCTGTGGTGATCTTGCCTGTGCCGTTCGTTCTTAAGGCCAGAATTTCAAATATCTTTGGTTAGATTTTTCCCATCACTAGCCTCTTGTCTGCCGTCTCTGCCTTACGGTAACACCGAGGCAATCGAAGGCGAGCTGCGGTAGCCTCCTGCGAGGTGATAACAATAGACCACGCGCAGGGCGCGGCTGGGAAACGCGTTCAGGGTCACATCCTCGGAGGCCCAGCCCTTTTCCGCCAAAAGTTCCGTGAAGGACGGGAAGCGCTCCCGCCCCAGGATGGACCGCTGAAACTGCAAGTAGGCATCATCCCCCAAAACGACGACAGCGCGGAGATTGGGAAAGAGCCTCAGCTCACCCGGCAAGTGGCGGGCGCAGTTTGCGAGCGCGCGCTCCGGGAGCGGCGTCACGATGCCGTGGCAGCGCAGCGCGTCCGTCATGGCGAATCGCGCCTTGAACTCGGAAAAGTCACTGGCGCCCACCAGGTTGTAAAGCCGCTCCGTGAACTGGTCCTTCGCCCCAGGGTTGCGGTAGATATAGTGCTCTCCGTTCCAGGGGGCGTCCCGCCCGATTACCAGCACGCGGACGGCGGCGAGGTCAGGATAATCGCTCTTCAGGTACTTCGCCAGGAACTCGCGCGGCGGCAGCACCACCGACGTAATCGCCGCGCAGTCACGGCAGCTTTCGATCTGCCGCTTCAGGCTTCCAGCCTCAAACCCGGGAGCATGGATGGGCCCGGACGTCGCGCCTGCTGCGCCCACCCCGCCCACCCCGCCCTGAGACCCCTGCAACAACTGCTCCTCGGTAGCATCCGGATGACCCAGAAACGCATTATCGACCAGGCGCGTTGATCCCACATGCGCCGTCACCAGAACCGCACATCCGGCCACCACCCGCTCCGCCGCTCCCAAAGAAGCCGGATCGATCAGGGCAATCGAATCTACACTAACGCCCGGCTCCGAGGCGAGGATTGCCTTCATTTCCTCCATGATTCGCTGCGGGTTCTCTTCACCAGCCCACACCAATTCTTTTGCCCGCTGCAGGCTGCGGCCGAGCAATCGCGCGGACTGGCGCTCGGCGGCGGACAGATAAGCGTTCCGGGAGCTGATCGCCACTCCATCCGCGTCGCGCACGATCGGGCAGAGGACAAGGCGAACCCTCAGGTTCAGATCACTCACCAATTGGCGGATGACTACCGTTTGCTGAAAATCCTTCTGGCCGAAAAAAGCCAGGTCTGGATCAACAATGTTGAAGAGCTTCAGCACCACGGTGGCCACACCCCGGAAGTGCCCTGGCCTTGCAGCCCCTTCGAGCAGGTTCGCCACCTGGCCGGGATCGACCGAGGTTGAAAATCCGTCCGGATAGATCTCCCTGACCTCGGGAGCGAACACGGCGTCCACATTGAAGGGGTGGAGCAGATCGATATCCCTTTTCAGATTGCGTGGATAACGTGCGAGGTCCTCGTTTGGCGCGAACTGCGCAGGGTTCACAAAAATGGAAACCACGGTGGCATCGCACTGGCTTTTGGAGCGGCGAACCAGGCTCAGGTGGCCCTCGTGCAGCGCTCCCATGGTAGGAACCAGCCCCACCGTCCTCACGTCGTCATGAGACTGGCGCGAGAAGGCTTTCATGCCGTTGACGGAAGTGATAAGTTGCATGATGACTAGACCGGGCGGTCATGTCGCCTTGGCGACACCCGCAAAGCATGAAAATACGGCCGGAAGGCGTCGCCGCCGCGATTTTTTACGGGGCCGGAAACGCCCTCACCCACCACTTCGTGGTTCCCCCTCTCCCAAAGGGAGAGGGTTGGGTTTCCAACGGAACGATGACTCCTGCCCTCTCTCCTGGGGAGAAAGCCCACGGTCAGAAATGCGCTGGCCGTGGCTACCTCTACAAAAAGCCGCAGAGTTTTAAGAGCAAAACTCCGCGCTAGTCCTCGCTGCCTGCCGCTCAGTTTCTCTCTCAAACTGATCATTCACCGCCGCTGCCCAATGGTAGGACTCGGCATCGCCAGGGAAGCGGCTTGCGCAGACGTCTTCACGGAAGCGCGCGAACGCCTCCTGCATAATTCCCCTGACGTTCGCATACGGGCGCACGAACTTTGGCCGCGGCTCGGGGGAAATGCCGAGCAGATCGTGCACGACCAAGACCTGCCCATCGCATCCGGGTCCGGCGCCGATCCCGATGGTTGGAATGCGCACACGGCCTGTGATCAAGGTAGCAAGCTCGCGGGGAATGCCTTCGAGGACCAGCGCAAAGGCGCCTGCGTCCTCAACCGCCTGGGCATCCGCCAGAAGTGATGCAGCGCTCTCCGCCGTCTTCCCCTGCACGCGATGGCCGCCAAAGGCATGCACGGATTGCGGGGTCAATCCAATGTGGCCCATCACCGGAATCTCTGCCTCCACGCAGCGGTGAATCAGCGCGCTCCGTTTCGCCCCACCCTCGATCTTCACCGCCTCCGCGCCCTCCTTAAGGTAGCGCACCGCGGCGGCAACCCCCTGCTCTTCGCTCACGTGATAAGAACCGAAGGGAAGGTCCGCCACCAGAAGCGCGCGGCGCACGGCACGGCGCACGGCGCGCAGGTGGTGAAGCATTTCATCCAATGTGACGGGGAGCGTTGTGTCATAGCCGAGAACGGTTGTGCCGAGGGAATCACCAGCCAGAACTATGTCCAGGCCAGCTTCGTCCACAAGCCGCGCAGTGGGGTAATCGTAGGCAGTCAGACAGGTAATCTTTTCGCCGCGCAGCTTCTTTTGCAGCAAAAACGGTAGCGTGATCTTGCTCACGGCCGCTGAAATGGGGTCCATGGCATTCCTCCATTGAATCAATTTTCTCATTGAGTCATTGCCGATAAATCCCCAGACTTCGGATCAATCAAGCAATGAACCAATGATTCAATCGCTACCGTCTCAGTCCGCCGGGGCGGATCCAAGCGGCAGAAAGTACTCCGTACCCTTTACCGGCTGACGGATGCGGTGAAGGAGTTCTTCAAGATCGTCCTCACGGGCGATGAAGTCAATCCGCGAAGTTTCCACCACTAGTAAGTCGGTTTCTTTGTAGTGGAAGAAGAAGTGCTCGTAAGCCTGGATTACTTCTTTGAGATATTCGTCCGAAATCGCCTGCTCCGAGGGCACGCTTTTCTTCACAATGCGCCCCTTTAGAGTACCGGGCTTCGCCTGCAAGTATATCACCAGATCAGGAATGGGCACCTGTTCCGCGAAAAGCTCGTAGTAGTGCTCGTAGAGTTCGAGCTCTTCATCCGCCAGGTTGAGATAGGCAAAGATTTTGTCCTTGGCGAAGAGATAATCGCTCACCACGCAGTGGGCCGGCGTCGAAGCCTGATCAAGGCTCTGCCACTGCTTGAAGCGGTGCCACAGAAAATGGAATTGCGCTTGGAAGGCGGCGCCCGGCGCGCCTTGATAAAAGCGCTCAAGAAAGGGGTTGTCTTCCACGTCGCGCAACCGCCCAGCGCTAAGCCGCCGGGCCAGCAGGTCCGCCAGGCTAGTCTTTCCCACGCGCAGGGGACCCTCGATGGCGATCAGCCGCGGGGGCTCGTAAATCGGTTGCACGGCGGCCATGAACGTTAACTCGATAAAACAGTGACGAGAGACGAGTGAAAAGTGACAAGTGACAATTGGCAAGTGAAAAAGCGATCAGCGCCCGGCTCGGTAGCGCAAAATTTTGCGCCTAATAGTTTGCCGAAGAAGTCTGTACGCATGTCATTCTGAGGAGCCGAAGGCGACGAAGAATCTCGTATGTTACCGGTTCAAATTGAAAGCAGATCCTTCGCTTCGCTCAGGATGACAGCGTTCTTTGGTTTTTCGTTTTTCGACAACATGTTAAAACTCCGCGGCTCTTGCGCTTGCTGAAAGCTGACGGCTGATCGCTTCTTTTGCTTGTCACTTGTCTCTCGTCTTCATGCGCACGACCTGGCTCAGGTCGGGAGTCTCCTGCAACATCTCCGCGATCGTGCGCTGCAATCCCGGAAGGCGCAATCCTGGCGCAATCTCGCACAGCGGTACCAGCACAAAGCGCCTGCCCGCCATGCGCGGGTGCGGCACCACCAATTCACGCGAATGGATCACCGCATTCTCATACAAAAGAATGTCAATATCAATGGGCCGCGGACCCTTTGGCA
This sequence comes from Terriglobia bacterium, assembly GCA_050745285.1. Lineage (GTDB taxonomy): Bacteria > Acidobacteriota > Terriglobia > UBA7540 > UBA7540 > RH2-MAG17b. The sequence goes on along the minus strand of JBOGJX010000195.1, from coordinate 554 downwards.
CGCCGGGGCGCCGTCCGCCGGCCCACTCAACTTCTTTGCAGGCGCGAAGAAGGCGCAGAGGCAGCAGGTCCGTCGCAGCTTCCGCGACGCAGTTTACGAACCATGCCTGCACGATAAAATCTACCGGCTGCGTCTTGTAATAGGACGAGAGACGCAGCACGCGCACCCCGGCTGCCTCCAGGCCCTGCGCCGCGCGGCCAAGATGAGCCAACCGATCTCCCTGGTTTGAGCCGAGACACAGGTAAATTCGTTTCATGGAAAGCAGGCTTTCAGCGATCAGTGATCAGCGATCAGCAAAAAACCGTTCTCCGTCACTTGTCATCCTGCGTCCTTCGGCTTCGCTCAGAATGACAAGCGCGACGCGGCCTGACCTAGCCCGGATTATTCATGAAACGATTGGCACTCGCGGAAGGGCGGGGTTTTAACCCCGCCGAAAACGGCGGTTCCTTCGGTTCCCCCTTTCGTACCGCGAGCGGCTTGTTGAAACAAGCCGCTCGCGGTACGAAAGGAAAGAAGTCTCGGGAGGCGCCTGTAACGGCACGGTTAAAACCGTG
>JBOGJX010000194.1:0-5821 GCA_050745285.1 Terriglobia bacterium | reverse complement strand
GCCGGGGATGGCGCAGGTCACGGCGTCAAACATCAGAATCCAGCGCAAAGCAAACTGGGTCATGGTAACGCCCTCAGGAACCCACTTGCGCAGCGCTTCAACCGCGTCGAGACCAGTCTGGTAGTCTACTCCGGAAAACGTTTCGCCCCGGTCAAACATCTGCCCTTGCCGGTTAAAGTTGCGGTGGTCATCCTGCGAAAACTCCGTCGACCGGGTCATGCGCCCAGTCAGCAGGCCGCTCGCCAGGGGCACGCGAGAGAGAATCCCCACCTGATGCCGCCGGGCTTCCTTGAAGAACAATTCAGCGGGGCGGTGGCGGAACATATTGAAGATGATTTGAATCGCTTGCACGTTGGGGTACTCGATGGCTTTCAGCCCCTCTTCGGCCGATTTAACGCTAACCCCGTAATAGCGGATTTTCCCCGCGGTCACCAGATCGTCCAGCGCGCCGAAAACTTCAGGACGGTAATAGACTTCATGGGGCTGGCAATGAAGCTGAAGCAAATCGAGGCAATCCGTTCGAAGATTATGCGCGCTGTCGTCGGCAAACTTCGTGAAATTCGCCTTGTTGTAGCCATCGGCATTGTGTGGAGAGAGGCGGCGGCCGCACTTTGTCGCCACATAGATTTGCTCCCTTCGCTCCGCGCGCAAAAGGCCGATCAGGCGCTCGCTGCGCCCGTCGCCGTAAACATCCGCGGTATCGATAAAATTGACGCCGCAGTCGATGGCGCGGTGGAGCGCGGCCAGCGAATCGTGGTCATCGACGGATCCCCACATAGAGCCGATGGCCCACGCGCCAAAACTGATCTCCGAGATTTTCCAACCGGTGCGGCCAAGCTCGCGATATTTCACAGTTCCTCCTTGTCGAATGCGGCTATTAGCGATCAGCAGTCAATTCTATACCACCAATGATCTTTGGGGATGTAGCGCAGAGTTTTGTAGTTAAAACTCTGCGGTTTTTTCATTTCGGATTTCAGATTTTGGATTTCGGATCGCCCGTAGGGGCGCTGCTTGCCGCGCCCTGGCGTCGATTTCACACAAAAGCCGCAGAGTTTTAACTACAAAACTCTGCGCTACATCGGTTCCCCGCAATTGCACACGCCGGAGAATACATTGCTTGTCTCTTGCCACTCGTCACTTATCACTTGCCACTGCCTCCAGCGCGAGCGCCGCGGCGCCGTAGAGCGGCGATTCATCCCCGAGTGCCGCGAGAGCGATCTCCGTGGTATAGGGAAACTGGTTTGACCACCACTCCTTCAGCGCTTCGATAATGGCTTGAATCAGGAAGTCGCCCGCCTGAGCCACGCCGCCGCCGAGAATGATTTTTTCCGGGTCGAGCAGCCGGATCGCCATCAGCAAAGCGTGCGCCAGGTTTCTTACTGCGCCGCGAAAGATCGACGCGGCCGCCTCATCACCGGCGCGTGCAGCCTGAACTAACTCGCGCGCCGTCGCACTCTCCGCGTTTCCCCCGCACAAGCTCAGCAATTGGGCTGCCTGCCCTGGATGACGCATGGCGAGGTCGCGCGCCATGCGGTCGAGCGCCCGCCCTGACGCCAGAGCCTCCGTGCATCCCGTTTTAAGCCCGCACGTGCAAAGATCGTCCGATTCTCCGAGCGGCAGGTGACCGATCTCCCCGGCCATGCCGTCCTTTCCGCGATGCAATTCACCATTGCAGATGATGCCGCCGCCAATTCCGGTGCTGAGCGTGATATAGACCATGGACTCAGCGCCCCGTCCCGCGCCAAAGCGCGACTCGCCGAGCGCTCCCGCATTCGCGTCATTATCCACGCGGCACGGCACGCCGAGCATTTGCCCAACCCACGCCGCCAGCGCGAAATCCTTCCATCCGGGCGTGTGGACAGAGGTCACTCGCTGGCGGTTGAAATCCACGGGACCACCAAAGCTGACGCCGCAGGCCTTGACGGGTTCTGTGTTCTCCCGGCAGAGCGCACTCGCGCGCCGATCGAGCTCGCTAAGCATCCAGTCGCGGCCGCCGGATCGCAAAGTCTCGCCCTTGTAAATCGAGAGTTTTTTTCCGGCGCTGTCAAAAAGCGCGACGCGAAAATGCGTGCCGCCGATGTCCAATGCGAGGAAGTGGGGCATGGATGTCAGGGTGTAGGATGTAGCGCAGAGTTTTGCAGTTAAAACTCTGCGGCCTTTTCATTTCGGATTTCAGATTTCGGATCGCCCGTAGGGGCGCTGCTTGCCGCGCCCTGGCGTCAATTTCATGCAAATACCGCAGAGTTTTAAAAACAAAACTCTGCGCTACATCTCGTGCTGCGCGCAGGCCGCTAACCAACAGGACAAATCCCCGCACCGCACGCCCTAATATAGCAGGTTAAAAAATGGTATGCTTCCGGTAAGTTGCCAAGAAACCTGAAATTATCGAACGCCGCGGGCGCGAGCTTACTCATCTTCTTCCTGATCGGACCGCTGCCGGCAGCCGCCTTCTCGCAAAAAACGGCCGCCGCACCGGCAAACGCTGGCGGCCTGCTCGCACAAGCGAAGCGGACTGAGGAGAAGCACGATTTTGCCCATGCCGCCGCATTCTACCAGGAATTTCTGAAGGCGCATCCTAACCAGCCCGAGGTCCTCCAGCGGCTTGGACTGGTCTATTATCTATCGAGCCGGTTTGACCAAGCCATTCCAGTCCTGAGCAAGGCGCTTAAGCAGGATCCTTCGCTCTGGGGTTCTGATTTGTTTCTGGGCATCAGTTATTACCGCACTGGCCGCTTTGATCAGGCGGAGGCGCCCTTGCGGCGAGCCTTGGCGCTCAAGCCGGATTTGAACGAAGCCAGCTTCTGGCTCGGCTCAACGCTCGCTGCCAAGGGGCAGCCAGAGGCGGCTATTCCCTACCTGCGCCGTGTCTCGAACGACGGCCAGCTCGGCGTTGAAGCGGACTCGCTCCTGATCGAGGCGTACCGAAAGGCCGCCGAGAAATACTACAGCCGCATCGCCAAGCTGAGTCCCGATTCCTACCGCGTCCACCAGCTCAAGGCCCGGGCGCTCGCCTGGAAGGGCGACACTGGCGGCGCACTGCTCGAATACCAGAGGGCCTTGCAGCGCGATCCGAGCCTCGAAGGCGCCCACCGCGCAATGGGCGAGTTGTATTGGCAAGAGCACAATTTCGATCTGGCCGCGCGGGAGTTTTCCGCCGAGCTGCGCCTGAATCCGCTGGATGCCGAGTCGAATTTAAGAATGGGCGAATACAAGCTGGCCAAAGGCGACGCGGCTCGTGCAATTGCCTACCTCCAAACCTCGCTCACCGCCCGTACCACGAATGCAGCCGAAGCTCATCATTATCTGGGCATCGCGGAGAAGACCTCGGCAAAGTAGCGCAGAGTTTTGTGGTTAAAACTCTGCGGCTTTTCCTCCGATTCGACCGCGCCGCGCCGAGCGATGTAGCGCAGCGCGGCAAAGCCGCAACCGAAGGACCACTGGGCCGGGCGCCGTCATTCCCGCGAAAGCGGGAATCCAGAATAATGGACCCACGCTTTCGCGGGGGTGACGGCAAGCGGGCGGGGTAGCCCAGAAACTTGCTAAATAACAAGAATTTACGACCTTACAATGCGGAGTTTTGCTTTTAAAACTCTGCGGCTTTTCGGCGGTCCGGGCAAAAATGCCGCAGAGTTTTAACCACAAAACTCTGCGCTACATCCTACACCCCCACATCCCGCCGCAATGCGCGCGGGCCATTAACCAAATCATGCTGCGCGATGCGCCCCATAATATGAAAATACTAGTTTCCACGCCATGAAACATTAGATTTAACTCACAAAGGTGTTGACAACCGCGTCACACTCCGCTAACAATGTTTGAGATTAGAAGTTTACTGAGAATTAATCCAACCCATGGGAGGGTCTATGCGCGGTGGAACCACGCGAGGTAATTTCGCCAGATGGATGATAGGAGCAGGGCTTGCGCTCATAATGGCGCCTATCATGTTTCTGGCCCAGGCGTATTTTGGAGGAATCGTCGGCACGATCACCGATCCGTCCGGCGCCTCAATACCGGGGGCTGCAGTGGTGGTGACGAACACGCAGACTGGGAACGTCCAGCACGTTGTCAGCAATCAGTATGGATATTACGCGGTTCACGCGTTGATTCCTGGCACCTACTCGGTCAAGGTTTCGACCCACGGCTTCCAATCCACGATCGTGACGCCGGTAAATGTGCAGGTTGCGCAGACTGTTACGGTGAACGCTGCCCTCAAGTTGGGGACTATCGCGACAACCGTGACGGTGGGCGCAACAACCCCTCTGATTGACACCACCAACGCCACCATCGGAACGGTGGTCAACAATAAGACCGTGGAGGAAATGCCGCTCAATGGGAGGAACTTCACGCAGTTGCTTGAGCTTGTTCCCGGAAGCGTACCCACGGGCAACACGTTCATGGCGGCGGGAGGAAGCAATTACGCCATTGGCGGCACGCAGGCGATGTCCAATTCGTTCACGCTGGATGGTGTTTACGACAACGAGGAGTTCTTCAACCAATTTTCCGTACAGCCCGTCATTGATTCGATCCAGGAGTTCAAAGCCCAGACCGACGTCACTTCCGCGAAGTTCGGGCGCTCCTCGGGCTCGAACATTGCCGTGGCCAGCAAGTCCGGCACCAACCAACTCCACGGCGACCTTTGGGAGTTTGTGCGCAACGACGCTTTTGACGCCAACCCGTGGTTTAACAACTACTTCGGCACTCCCAAAGCTTCTTACCGCCAGAACCAATTCGGCTTCACGGTTGGTGGGCCCGTATACATTCCGCACGTGTGGAACGGCAAAAACAAGGCGTTCTGGTTTGGGGATTATGAAGGCTTACGGTTTAGCGAGGCGCAAACAAACGCTGGCACCATTCCGACGCAGGCGATGCTGGGCGGCGATTTCTCCAGCTTTTTGACCGGCCAACAAGCGATCGGACCAGCACCCCAGAATCAACCGCTGTTCGACGCGCTCGGCCGTCCCGTCATGGGAGGCGTGATCTACAATCCCTACACCACGCGGGCAGTGACGGCGGGTCAGGTGGACCCGGCGACGGGCTTGGTGGCTAGAACCACCGGGTTCGTCCGCGATGCGTTTCCTGGGAACGTCATTCCAAACACCCTCCTCAACCCGGCGGTGGAAGCCTATGCCCATATCTGGTATCCGGCCGTGACCACGGGCGGCGCCAGCAATTTCCAAAATTTCACCAATACCGAGCCCGCCACCCTCAATCAATACCAATACAATGCCCGCTTCGATTACAATTTTACGTCTAACCTGCGCTTTTTCGGGCGCTTCACCAATCAGCACGCCGTGCAGCCGAGCCCCAACGCGTTGCCGAATGATTACACCTATAATTACAATAGCCTGGTTAACACCGAGGCAGCGCTCACCTGGGTTGCCAGTCCGAGCACGGTGGTGGACTTCAAGTCGGCATTAAGCCGCTCCAACCTCCTCAACTACAACACCAACAAGGCGCCTGGCGTCGGTAGCTATCTGACCCAATTCCCCCTTCAGGGAACGCCCATCAAGAGCTCAGACTGGCCCATGTTCCCCCAATTGGGCATTAGCGGTTACACCAGCCCCGGCCAGAATGGAAACCCGTTCATCACCAACGTCTGGCAGCAATTGCTGGACTTCACCACGGTCAAGGGCAGGAGCACGCTTGAATACGGCCTTTCCTTCGAGCACCTCAATGCGTATTATGATGGCCTCTTTACGTCACAATACGGGTTCGATAACGTTCCCACCAGTGATCCGCAAAATGTCAGCTCCGCAGGCAACGCGGTAGCCTCCTATCTGCTGGGCTTACCCAGCACCGGTCTCCGCAACGTGGGTGATAC
>JBOGJX010000193.1:0-10406 GCA_050745285.1 Terriglobia bacterium | reverse complement strand
ATCCAGATGTTGATTTTATACTTGCGGCAGGACCAGGGAAGGGTGGCGCGGGAAACGCATGTTGTGGATGAAAGGCAGGAGCTCCTGGAAAACGATCTCGTGAGCCGGAAGGCGATCGAGTTTATCAAGGCGCATTACGCGGAGGATCTCAGCCTGGACCAGCTTGCCCACCACGCGGGCGTCTCGGACCGCCATCTGCGCCATCGTTTTAAAGAGTCGGTCGGACTTTCGCCCATGCATTACCTGGTATGTTACCGGGTGGACACAGCAAAGAATTTAATCAGTTATTCAAACTACGCTTTGAAAGTGGTGGCAGAGCTTGTGGGCTTCAAGAATGTCCACCATTTTACGCGCGTGTTCCATGAGATCACCGGAGAAGCTCCGGGGGCATGGCGGCGTAGATACCTCGATGGTATTTGCAAGGACGTCTGCATCGATCCGCATTTCTCCAATGTCATTTTGACGGCCATGGAAAGCGAGACTGCGGAGGATGTCCGGGCTGCCAGTCCTGCGAACCGGGCAAGATCCGCCGCGCTGCGGCTGGCTTAGAGGGGCGCTGAAAGAATCCTTTTGGTTGTCATTTTGAGGGTAGCCACGGCAACGCGTTTGTGCCGTGGGTTCGTGGACTGGCAAAAGAAAGGCCCACGGCACACAATCGCGCCCTGGCCCCACTCCTACATTATTCAACCTGCGGCGCCGCAAATTCCCGGAACTGCGCGGGTCTTACGAGCATATAAAGCACCAAGGTGGCCAAAGGGACCAGCAGACTTGCGGTGAAAAGCATGGGTTTATAGGAAAAGTGTTCGGTGACCCATCCGGTGGAGAGGGTAAAAAGGATTGCGCCGAGTCCCGCCGCGGTTCCTGCAAGGCCCGCGACAGAGCCGACGAAACGGGTGGGAAACAGATCGCTCGGCAGCGTCTGGACGTTGTTAACCCAGAACTGAAAACTGAAGAGAACGATGCTGATGAACAGCAATGCGGAAACGGAAGACTTCGCATGCGCGATAAAAAGTCCCGCGGGCGCAAGAAGGGTTGCGATCACGATGGCGGCCGCGCGGGCGTGGTATACTTGCCAGCCGCGATGGATGAGATGTCCCGAGGTCCATCCGCCCAGCAGGCTGCCGGCGTCCGCCGCGACATAGGGGATCCAAACAAAAAGGCCAATATCCTTCAGGCTGAATCCACGCACGGTGTGCAGATAGAGCGGAAGCCAGATGAGGTAGAACCACCAAACAGAGTCGGCAAAAAAGCGCGCCAGCACGATGCCCCACACTCCGGGATGGCGGAGCAATGGGCCCCATCGTGGGCCGCTGGCAGATCGTTCTGACTCGGTTTGGCCGGAGAGTATATAGGTCCGCTCGCTCGCGTAAATCCATGGATGCCGTTCCGGAAGGCGATAAAATACGATCCACAGAACAATCCAGATGAAGCCAAATGATCCCGTGACCACAAAGGTGGTCTGCCAGCCGTAGCGCAGTTCGAGCCAAACCACCAATGGCGCCGCAATGGCGGACCCAAGGGCCGCGCCCGAATTGATGATGCCCATGCCTAGCGCCCGCTCTTGGGTAGGGAACCATTCGGCGGCGGTTTTTGTGGCTGCGGGCCAATGGCCCGCTTCCCCTACGCCTAGCGCCAAGCGGAAGGCGCTCAGAGTGACAAGGCCTCGCGCCCAGGCGTGCGACACCTCGGCAAACGACCAGATTGACATCGCCAGGGCAAATCCACGCCGGGTTCCAATCCGGTCGTGAAGCTTGCCAAAGAATGTCTGGCCCAGCGAGTAGGTCAACAGAAACCACGTGTTGATGCTGGCGTATGCAAGGTTTGAAAGGTGTAAGTCAACGCAAATGATGGGGGCAAGAACGGAAATGGTAAGCCGGTCAATGTAACTGATCAGAGTGGCCAGGAAGACCAGGGTGACGATCCACCAGCGCAGGCCGTGAATGTGAGTTCCCGGCTTCTGTTCAGATGTGAGCATGATGGATGTCGCGGCGATTTACATCGCCACAAGTCAGGTATTCTCAATGCGCCAATGGCGGCATAAAACTGGCGGCATAAAGCCGCCTCTACACGTTTTTCAGCAGCCTGATGGGTCAGTGTGTGACACCAGCGGGAACCCAATGAACCAAATCTTTAGACCGCGAAAGAGCAAGGCGGTTCCATCCCCGGCGAAGATAAGTCTTCGCTTCATTCCGGCCTGCATAGATCAGATAGTAGTATCCGTCGTATTTCTGCCAGTTGTAGATTGCCGCCGCATCCGCATGGACCAGCGTATTGAAGCCCTCGGGCGCGACGTGAATGGCCAATCCCTTTCCCCAATCCAGCCAGTTCTTGCTATTGAGTTGTGTGTAAAGAATCTCGTGGTGGCCGTGTGGATAATCGGAGCTCAAAAGCCGCCACTTGCCGCCAGCCCTGATAAAGGTGAAATTCTCGTGGATCAAACCATTTTCTTTACCATCGGGCATTGTCAGGGTGGCAAAGCCCGATCCTTCGCCCGATTCGGCGCCCGATCGGGCGAAGGACCATGGACCCTCAAGAGACCTCGAGAATCCGACGCGTGGTTTCGGATGGCCGTCCGTATTCTGCTTCCAAATCAGGTAAGAGCCGCTGCCCGTATCCACGACGGCGGCATCGATCACGCGCTTGCCCGCGGTCAGGTTGGCAGCGAGAGGATGCCGCGCTGACCAATGGACCAAATCGGGCGACGTCATGTAGAAAAGCTGATCGGGTTTGCCCTCCTCATCGCCCCAGGAATTAAAAGAAAGCTCATATCCTGGCCCGGCTTTCCGGACGTCGGGCGAGCACATTCCGATCCATCCGTCCTCTTCTCCGTCAAAATCGAGGATCGGCTTGGAGTAGGTCTTGAAATCGCGCGTTTTGACTTCAACCACATGGCTGCGCACCTGCCCGTGATCTTCATAAAACGCGGAAAAAAAGACGTAGAACTCGCCCTGCCGGGTAGCCATCGCCGCATCTTTAATCGACCAGTTGGGGTATGCAAGGACCGGGTTGTGAAGTGCGCTCCAATTGATGAAGGGCGCCTTCGCAGCCGTGCAAACACTGCACAACGCCAGCAGAAAGGCCGCCATCCATAATTGTTTCATTGTGATCTCCTCGCCCGGAACCTTTGAGAAGTTTAGGCAGGGGCGAAACGGCCTCCCGCAAAGGCGCAATGCCGCCAGGCTTCGCAAAGGAAATAAGAGAGTTTACCTATGGGTTTCTTTGCGCCTTGGCGTCTTTGCGAGATGCTGTTGATCTTTTCATAGCTTTTCAGGCTTCGCAGTCCACCAACACGTGAATGGCGCTGCTCTCGGGATTATCCCGAAGGGTAAAAGCCTCGTCGATCCGGCTGAGTGGAATGTGATGCGTCACCATCTCCGCCGTGTTCACTAATCCCTCCAACACCATTTCGACGCCCTGCTGAAAGAGCCGCCGCATATCAATGTCGCGTTTCGGCTCCGTCGAATAGATATCCAGGCGCTTCCGGTGCACCTTGAAAAAATCTATCGGCTTTCTGCATACGCCGATGCACCCATAGAGGACGATTCTCCCTGCGAAGGCCGCGCACTCAATCGCGTCCACCACGCCATCGCCTTCGAGCAGGCAGGGGATCACAACATCGAAGCCGCCTGCAAAATCCATGCCCACAACGCTCATGGTGGGCGCGTCCGGCGAAGGGATCTTGTAGGTGTGCGTCGCTCCGTATTTCTTCGCCAACGCAAGGTTTTGCGCTTTGAGATCGGTGACCACGAGCGACTTCGGGCTGAACAGTTTTACCACCTGCGTCAGCATGAGGCCGCTTACTCCCTGGCCCGTGACGAGCACATTCTTCCGCTGGTCAATCGCCCCGAGTTCAGCGGCGTGGATTACTCCAGGCAGGACCTCGATCAAGCTGGCATCAGCCAGAGGGAACTCCTTCGGCAGCACTTTAACGTTGAAAGGCCGGCAGACAATGTATTCTGCGAAAGCGCCCCAGACGTAACGGCAGGCAACAGGATCGCCCACCTTCAGGCCCATAATATGGGGTCCCAACTTATCAATGCTGCCTGCCACCTCGTGTCCCAGGCGCGTGGGCGTGCTTAAAAACTCAGATTGGCGCGTTCCCCGGTAGGCTTCGACGTCAGAGCCGCAAACACCCACCCACTTGACCTTGACGCGAATCTCGCCGTGGCCGGGTTCGGGTATCTCGGCATAGGCAAGCGAAAGGCGCCTTGCGCTCTCAAGAAGAACAACGCGCTGCGCTCCAGGATGATCTTTGTTCACCAACTTCAGCTTGGTCTGAGTCATTCGAGTTGTCATAGGTGGGCCCGCCTAAAGTCTATCGCCTCCTAAGCGTTTCGGTCTTTACGAGAAGCGGAGGAATTTTTGCCTTAAACGGAAGCTGGGTCCGGGAATAGAAACGCAGGTTTCAGGCGCCTGCCTCCATGCAGCCGTCGTCTTTCGATCACGGAAATAAAAACGCCGCGATTCGTGATGCGGAGGGGACGAGGGTGATGGAGACCGCGCTTACGGCGTGACGAAGCCATGCCCTTCCGGATCCTTTCTCATGCTTTGTGGGCGTCGCAAAGCGCCAAGACGGACTACTAGAATAGCAGATAGCGAAAAACGTTTGAGTAACCGGCACGATCACTTGATCATGGGCGCAAGCGCCACGCCCACGAGACCCAGGATAAAGAATAGGAACATCATGGCGAGCAGGGTTTTCACATCGCGCCGCGCGCCGCGGAATTCCTTCCACACAAAGACACCCCAAATTGCGGAAATCATGGTCGCTCCCTGGCCAAGCGCATATGATGTGGCCGGTCCTACCATCTGGGCATAGGAGGCCACAAAGTTCGAAACCGTGCCGACCCCCCAGATCAAACCGCCCACAACTCCCCAGGCATGCAGCCGGCCTGATCCGGCAAAGTAATCCGCCGCGCGAAGAGGCGCCCCGGCCACAGGCCTCCGCATGAAAACATAGTTGAGAGGAAAGTTCGATGCGAGGGCTCCGAGGGCAAAAACGACGGCAACCGTGTAGGGGACAAGATGGCGCTCTCCCGTCAGCGCTTCGGCCACGAACGGATAAAATAGCCCCATTCCAACGCCGCACAGCAGGCTTAGGGCAATGCCAATGCGGGTTACTCGGCCGCCGCCTGAATGCCTCCGGTAGGCCATCGCGTCAAAAATGATGGCGACAACCACCAGGATAACCCCTCCAAATAAAAGCAGCGGGTTTCCCTTGGGACTTATCACGTAATTCAACACGGAGCCGATGACCAGCGCGAGGCCAATCCCGATGGGAAAGGCCACGGCCATGCCTGCAATGGCGATCGCCGCCACAAGCAGCACGTTCGCAACGTTGAAAATCACCCCGCCTGCGAAGGCAAGGATGATGCTGTGGAGACTCGCGGAGCTGAGATTATGGAAAAAACTGTCCGGGCTTGCCGTCTGCGTGCGCCCCGCCGTAACGCCCAAGATGACGGCGCAAATCACAATGCCCCAGATGTAGTCCCAGTAAAACAACTCGAAGCGCCAGGTTCCTGTGGCCTTTTGCGTGTTGGCCCAGCTTCCCCAACAGACCATGCTGAGAAGCATCAATAAGAAGGCAATGCCATAACTCTGAGGAATGAACATAGGGTGATACGCTCGCGGTCAGGACCGGTTACGCCGGGTTTGATTTGAAGACGACAAAAACTTCGCCACTTCATTCGCTGTAGGCATCGAGGGCTGGGCTCCGGCGCGGGTAACGGAAAGGGCTGCCACGGTGGAGGCGAACCGTACCGCATCGAGGGCGCTGCTGCCCTTCATCAAGGCCACGGCGAGTCCTGCGTTAAATGCGTCACCCGCTGCGGTCGAATCCACGACGCGAACCTGGAAGGCGGAAACCAACGCGCTGGCGCCACCCGCGCCTGCCCAAAACGCGCCGCCGGCGCCAAGCTTGATCACGACGTTTTGCGGACCTTTTTCAAGCAGCATTTTCGCATATTGCCCGGCATTCTGGGGATTCAGCTTCCCGGGTTCGATCCCGCAAAGGGTGCATGTTTCCGTTTCATTGGGAGTCAGCCACGCCACCTTCCTGAGAAGGCTCGCGGGCAGTTTGCGCGCTGGAGCCGGATCCAGGACGAGCGGGATTCGGCGCGACGAGACAAAATCAGCCAGAAATGCTACCACGCGCAGAGGCACCTCAAGCTGCGTTAGAATCATGCCTGCGGAGGAGAGGATTGGCAATTCATTTTCGAGATCCTCCGGCGTCAAGTGTCCGTTTGCGCCCGGAATCACAATAATGGTGTTGCGTCCGTGGGACGCAACCGAGATCAGGGCAACGCCGGATGAGGCACCGGGAGTGCGCTTTACGGCGGCCGTCCGCACGCCTGCATCCCTCAAACCCCGGCGCAGCCTTCCTCCGAATTCGTCGTCGCCCACGCGGCCAATCATGGTCACGGCATGTCGCAGCCGCGCAACCCCCACCGCCTGATTCGCTCCCTTTCCTCCATAAAAGGTTTCGAAACTATTCCCGGTGAGCGTCTCGCCGAGCGCCGGGATGCGGTCGACCCGGGCGACAAGATCCAAGTTAATACTGCCAACCACTACGATTTGTTTATGCATGAGCAGGAAATAGCGGCCGATCACATCGGGTTGCGACACCTACAGGTCATGAAACACAGACGTAGGGGCGCTGCTTGCTGCGCCCGTGGGTTTTGGGCGCAGGGGAAGCGGTGCTTCCCGTCAGCAGCGCCCCTACGAAAAACGTCGAGAGCCCCGCTTATTTTCAATATCGCGTCCGGCTATTTTCCTAGCCGCTTTCCCGGGGGCTCGCGTCATTGCGCGTCCCTAACACAGCGGAAACCCAGCGTCCCGGCGCGATCAATGCCAGGGGCCATCAAGAGGTACTTGCCGTGTTCGTCGAGCCGATAGGCGTTAGGGAAATACCAACGGCTGCCCTGCGGTTGATAATAACTTCCTCCGCGAAGGATCGCGGCCCGTGTATGCGGGTCCTCAAACTTATCGGTCCACTGCCAGACGTTGCCAACCATACCCATCACTCCAAACGGGCTTGCTCCCTTAGGATTGGCATCGACATTCGCCGGGCCGGTAAGCGTCCGGCCTTTATCCGGGGACGGTACGGCCGCGGAATTCCATTGGTTTCCCCAGGGATAGAGGCGCCCGTCCCTACCCTGCGCCGCGTATTGCCATTCCCACTCGTGCGGAAGACGCTCGCCCGCCCACGCAGCGTAGGCGCGGGCGTCTTCGAGCGAAACCCACGTCACCGGCTTATTCGCCCAACCTTCGGGATACGAACCGTTCTTCCAGTCGCGCAGGAAGTTGTGGCTGTCCTTGGGATGGTAATGCGTCGCGTTGAGGAATTTCTTGAACTCGGCATTCGTCACAGGATACTTGTCGATATAAAAAGGTCTCACTTGAATCAAGTGTGCGTGCTCCCGCCGGGGCGAATTTTCCCAGGGATATTGCACGTCCAAACCTGTCATATTGCCACCCTCGATTTCCACGCCCGAAACGCGGAATAGAAAACTGCCGCCTGGAATATAGACCATGCCTGGCGGCGCAGCATCCGCTGGCCGTGTGGAGGCGATAGCCACGATGCGCTGCGGCAGGAAGCGCCATTGATTCGAATAGCTGGAAAGCGGCTTTTGGGCGAGTTGATGCATCTCGCCAAGAAGCTTTTGCTCACTTGAAGTTAAATTCTCCGCCGCTAGAACTGCCCCGTATCCTTGTTCACCCAAGCTGAAACTCAGCCTGGCAGTCGATCCGAGCACGATGGGCTTTAACTCGGCGCCATGCCAGAGGTCGTAATAGTGTATGCCTGGCTTATAGGCCACTTCAATCTCAGGTCCAGTGATGCCGAATTCGTTGCGGTTTACGATGGTCCAAAGCGTCTGATTGCTGCCGGGCCACCGGCTCGAGAAAACGCCGTAGCGAAGCGTTGGATAGAATGGTTCCCAGCCTGGCCTTTCCAGCGTTTCCCAAAACGTCCTTTCAATCTTGCTGATTCGCCGCAGCGCTTCCGCGTCGCGAGGATCAATCTGATTCCAGATGCCCCAGATACTCTCCCAGCTTTCGTAGCCCGTGCCATTGAAAAAAGCGTATTGCAGGTCGTTCGTCCGGTCGCGCGCCCAGCGGTCGCAGACGTTCACCATGTAACGGGGCTCGAGCCATTTGCTCTTACTGATCATGGGCACGAACGGGTATTTCCAATAACCCCAGCCAAGATTATTCCAGGCAATGGCGGGATCGCTCTTCCCGCTGTCTCCCCCTTCCGGCTCGAAGACAATGGGATGACCGGTTGCATCTGAGGCGGCGCGAAAAGCGAGTGGCACCGCGTCCATGGTGTCGCCGTTGATTCCATCGGCGCCGATCGCCGCCATGAGGTGAGCTATGGTTTGCCAATCCGGTGCGCCTTCGGCGCGAGTGCCCTGATCCCAGGGGTTGTAAGGAAACAATACACGCACGCCGCGGCGATGAAACTCCGCGACCATGGCCCGAAGTCCGGCTATCCCGCCCGGCATGTCGCGGATGAGGTCAAACTGGTTCCGGTTATCAATTCCAATGTTGGGGTAAGTCGGCCAGATCAGCACCGAGTCAATCCCGCCATAACGTTGGTTGAGATCATCGAGATACCGGCCGACCGTATATTTACCCGCCACAGGGTCATAAAAATAGCGGTCATGCGCCATCATTTGCGGCTGAATGAACGCCTTCTGGGTCCACTGCAATTCCGGCCGGGCGTATTGCGCGCCGTCATATCCGATGCGGATCAGGTGCTCCATCCTCCAATGCCGAACGTCGTCCAGCCAAGACTTCCAGACATCAACCGAAACGGGCGCTACCTCGCGTTGGACGCAGCATGGGCCCTTCGCCTCGGTGAGATTGGCCGGACCGGGAATCTGTTCGCCTTGCGGCTCATACTTCGTGTCCTGGGCACATAGTGGAATCGCCAGCAACACGATGAAAACCGTGAGGAGCACACGCCTACAGTTCCGCGCCATATCCCTCCTTGAAAGGACCGGAAAGCCGTTCTCTGCGGCAGCCCGCCGGAGTTGATGTTTACGCGCGCCGTGATGGAGCCAATTATCTTACCACCTGAGTCAGCCTTAAAGCGGATTCCCTGCCATTCCAAAGGATTCCGCTCCGGCATCGCCGCGGCAGTTTCGACAGGGTGGGTGGCGCCGCGCACGCCCGCGCCTCCGGGCGAACGCCGGGTGGAAATGGAGCATGCGCAGAGGCGAAGATTTATTTAAGGGCACTACTATCCGGGGAAAGTTCGAGCAAATCGCCGTAACTTCAAGACAAGTTTAGAGTAAAGAGAAAAAATGGTTCGTTTCGATTTGAATTTCGTCGTGTTGCCTGCCACCTGTTCTACTGTCTTCTGTATAGACAAGGAGGCAGGAGATGAACCGTGGGAGATCCGTTTTTGCTCAGATCATGGACTACATTCCTCGCTACCCGTTTCAGGTCTGTGTGGATCGCTATCACGGCAACAGTTACGTGAAAAGCTTCCCTTGTTGGGATCAATTCTTGTGCATGGCCTTCGCTCAACTCACGTACCGCGAAAGTCTGCGCGATATCGAAACCTGTCTGCGCTCGATGCAAACCAAGCTTTACCATATGGGATTCCGGGATCCTGTGGCTCGGAGCACCTTGGCCGACGCCAACGAGAACCGCGACTGGCGCATCTATGCCGATTTCCCTCAAGCGTTGATTCGCAGTGCCCGCGCTCTCTATCTTCACGATCCTTTCGATGTCGATCTCGAGCAGACCGCCTACGCTCTGGACTCCACCACCATCGATTTATGTCTAACGCTGTTCCCCTGGGCGCAATTCCGCAAGCACAAGGCCGCCGTCAAATTGCACACGCTTCTGGACCTGCGAGGCAGCATTCCAACCTTTATCCGCGTGACTTCCGGGAAGGTGCACGACGTCAACATCCTCGACGACATTCTTCCCGAGCCTGGCTCCCTCTACGTGATGGACCGAGGCTATATCGACTTTGCCCGGCTTCTGATCCTGGCGCGAGCCTCCGCTTTCTATATCACGCGCGCCAAACAGAATCTCCAATTTCACCGGCGTTACTCCCGTCCCGTCGATCCCTCCACCGGGTTGAGGTGCGATCAGACCATTTATCTCACCGGAGTCAAGACGGCGAAAGATTACCCCGATTCTCTGCGGCGCATTCACTACTTCGATCCCGAGACCGAGCGAAGGCTCACGTTTCTGACCAACAACTTTTCCCTTCCGGCACTGAACATCGCCCAGCTCTACAAGTCTCGATGGCGGGTGGAGTTGTTCTTCAAGTGGATCAAGCAGCACTTGCGCATCAAAGCGTTCTACGGTACCAGCGAGAATGCCGTGAAGACCCAAGTTTGGATCGCCGTCTCGGTCTATGTTCTGGTGGCCATTCTCAAAAAGAG
>JBOGJX010000192.1:0-17110 GCA_050745285.1 Terriglobia bacterium | reverse complement strand
CCAGCACCCTTCCTTGCCCGTCCATGCGCGCCATCTGGCCCCAGAGGTTCGTTCGGTCGAGAAGCCTCTTCATGGCTAGTTTCATCGAGGGAAGGGTGCCCAGCTTCTCCTCGATCTTCCGCCATTCCGCCAACGGATAAATTCGAGCGGACTGCCCATCCATACTCGTGATGTAGAACTCGGGACCGTACTTCTCGTCGATCAACGCTTTGAATGCCGCCGGGATCTTCAGGCGTCCCTTCGCGTCCACCGTGGCAGTGTAACTACCGCGCAGCATCTGGACTCCCCAAATGGCCTTCCAAAATCTTAATTGCCAGCCAAATCATTCTACTTTAGACCATTTTTAGCCACTTTCGTCCACAACTATAAATGGGTCGTGTGACCAGTGTCAAGGGTTATTTTCGTTAGATTTCATTAATTTGCGGCTTTCGTGGGGTGATTGGGTTAAACCGTGTCGCGAACGTCCGAGGCATGCCAATCGTCTCTTCGAGTATACTTGGGAGCGCCCTACGCCGGGGGACAAATGAGACAGTTGTAGCGCAGAGTTTTGCCTTTAGAACTCTGCATTGCAAGGTCGTAAATTCTTGTTTTTTAGCAAGTTTCTGGGCTGGCCCGCCCGCTTGCCGTCACCCCCGCGAAAGCGGGGGTCCATTATTCTGGATTCCCGCTTTCGCGGGAATGACGGCACCCGGCCCTGTGGTCTTTCGGTTGCAGCTTTGCCGCGCTGCGCTACACCGTTCTTCACAAGGCAATTTCGAATTCTTCCTGAGAGTAATACCGATGACCACGGAAATCCGGGCGCCGCGCGGAAGCCAGATCAGTTGCAAGGGCTGGCAGCAGGAAGCGGCGCTGCGCATGTTGATGAACAGTCTTGATGAGGAGGTTGCGGGGCGCCCGCTGGATCTGCTGAATGGAGATGCCGGGGCGGTGCGGAACTGGGAATGTTATCACGCCATCGTCCGCGCGCTGCGCGTGATGAACGATGACGAAACGCTCCTTGTGAACCACGGCAAGTCCGCGGGCACTTTCCGGACCCACCCATTGGCGCCACGCGTGCTGATCGCGAGCGCCAATTTTTCCAGCTCGGTCATTCTGGGCAATCGGGAAATCCATGAAGTAAGCTATGAAACAGGCCGGGAGAATGGGCAAGACCCGGAGCGGATTGGGCTCATCGCGCATGGGCAGATGGCCGCAGGAAGCTGGATGAATACCGGCACCCAGGAAATCCTGCTAGGCTCCTACACAACTTTCGCCGCCGCAGCCCTGAAGCATTTCCACGGCGATCTCTCCGGGAAGCTTGTTGTCTCCGGCGGCTGCGGCCGCATGGGTGGGGCTCAGCCGCTTGCGGCCACGCTGAACGGAGGCGCTTTCCTGGGCATCGAGGTTGATGTGGAGCGCATCAAGAAGTGCATCCGCGCGGGCGCTTGCGATTATTGCGTGAACGATCTCGATGAAGCCTTGCGCATCTTGAAAATTGCCGTGCGCCAGAAGCAGGCGATATCGGTGGGCTTGGTGGGGAACTGCGCGGACGTCATCCCGGAGCTGGCGCGCCGAGGCGTGGTTCCCGACCTGCTCACGGACCAAACCAGCGCCCACGACCCGCTGAACGGATATGTTCCTTCCGGCGTGAGCCCGGAAGAAGCCATGCGCCTGAGGTCCAGCGCGCCGGAGGAATATCTGCGACGCTCGTATGAGTCTATCGGACGGCATGCCGCCGGGATGATCGGGCTTCAGAAGCTGGGCTCCGTGGTGTTTGAATATGGCAACAATATCCGAGCCGCGGCCTTTGAGCACGGCGGCGTGAAAGACGCTTATGCCTTTCCCGGCTTTGTGCCCGCCTACCTTTGCCCCTTCGTTTGCGAGGGACGCGGCCCCGCTCGATGGGTTGCGCTATCCGGCGATCCGGCGGACATCTATCGCGCCGACGGCTTGGCGCTCCAAATGTTCCCCGAAGACGCCATCCTGAGCCGCTGGATTCAACTGGCGCGCAAACACGTAAAGTTCCAGGGATTGCCCGCCCGCGCCTGCTGGCTGAGCGCCGGTGAACAGGCGCGGCTTGGCGATCGCATGAACGGGATGGTAGCAAAGGGCGAGCTGAAAGCCCCTATAGTTCTTGGACGCGATCATCTGGATTGCGGTCCGGTGGCGCCGCGGTCCGGCGAAGCTGAAAGCACGAAAGACGGGACCTGCGAGACCGTGGATCATCTGGTTCTGAGCCCGTTTCTGAGTGCGCTTCTGGGCGCGGCTTCCGGCGCAAGCTGGGTTTCAATTCACAGCGCTGACGATTTCAGCGGGTCAGCCTGTGCCGCAGTGGCCGACGGCACGCCGGAGGCGGCCGCGCGCATCGAACGCGTCTTCATCCACTCGTAGCGCAGGCATCTTGCCGGGCAAAGCCGCCGGGACGGCCAGCGTTACCCTGGGCGCGGGGCTTGTGCCCGCCGCGATGAATCCGGTAGAGTATTTATTCACGGCTTGCATAATCTTGCATGGACAACCTATACCGGCGCAACCAGATTTTGGATATTCTCCGGGCTGAGCACCTGTCCACCCAGACGGAGCTGCGCGAAGCCCTGGCGCAGCGAGACATCCAGGTGACGCAGGCCACCGTCTCGCGTGACATTGAAGAGCTGGGTTTGGTGAAAACGCGCGAGGGCTACCACTTGCCCGGCGCGCGGGAAACGGCCCTGCCGCCGCAGCCCTCGCTCCCGGTGATCCTGAAGGAGTTTTTGCGCGAGGTGCGCTTGGCATCAAGCCTGGTCATTGTGCGCACCCACCCCGGAAACGCGCATTCGGTGGCCGTGGCGCTCGATTCCACCGGCTGGCCGGAAATCGCGGGCACGGTGGCGGGCGACGATACGATATTTCTGGCCACCACGGGCGCGCGTCAGGCGGCGCGCGTGCGCAAGAGGATTTTAGAAGCTCTGGAAGAATAGAAAATCAGAATTCAGAAATAAGAAGGCAAATGCCAACCCCTGGCATGCAGTCTCAGGCGCGCGCGATTTCAAATTTCCAGCTTCGTTTTTCTGATCGCAGATTTCCTAATTCCAATTTCGACTTTCGAGTTTCCAATTTCAGATTTCAAATTTCTGGCTTCTATGTCTGAAGGAGAAAAGAACCAATGCCTAAAGCGCCTCAAGGGGGAAAGCCCAAGCGGGTGGTCCTGGCCTATTCCGGGGGTTTGGATACCTCCATCATTATTCCCTGGCTGAAGGAAAACTACGGCTGCGAGGTGATCGCCATGGTGGGCGACGTGGGCCAGGGCGACGATTACAAAGCGGTGCGGCGGAAGGCGATAAGCACGGGCGCAAAGAAAGTTTACGTGGAAGACCTGCGCGAGGAGTTCATCACCGGCTACCTTTGGAAGGCGGTTCAGGCCGGGGCTGTTTACGAGGGCAAGTATTTGCTGGGCACGTCGCTCGCCCGGCCGATCATCGCCAAGCGGCAGGTCGAGGTGGCGCTCGAATGCGGCGCCGAAGCCGTGGCCCACGGATGCACGGGCAAGGGCAACGACCAGGTGCGGTTCGAACTCACGTACAAGGCGCTCGCGCCGCAACTCCGGGTGATCGCGCCCTGGCGCGAGTGGTCCATTAAATCGCGCGAAGACGCTCTAGCGTATGCCCGCCAACACAGGGTCCCGGTGCCGGTGACAAAGAAGGATCTTTACAGCCGCGACCAGAACATCTGGCACTTGAGCCACGAGGGTGGGCCGCTTGAAACCAAGCTGGGCGAACCGCCGGAAGATGCATGGAAGCTCACGCGCAACCCGCGCAAGGCGCCAGACCGCGAGACGGCGGTGCGAATCGGCTTCGAAAACGGCATTCCGGTTTCCGTGAACGGGCGCGCTCACTCGCCGTTGAAGCTGCTGCAAAAGCTCAACGAGATTGCGGGCTTGAACGGCGTGGGGCGAACCGACTTGGTGGAGAACCGTTTTGTGGGAATGAAGTCGCATGGCGCGTACGAGACGCCGGCGGGCACGCTTCTGTACGCGGCGCACCATGAGCTTGAGGCGCTGTGCCTCGACCGCGAGACGTTTCACTACAAACAACACGTGGCGCTTCGCTACGCCGAGCTGGTTTATTTCGGCCAGTGGTTCACACCGTTGCGCGAGGCCTTGGAGGGATTCATCAAGGTCACGCAGCGCCACGTAACGGGCGCCGTGACGCTGGGACTTTGCCGGGGAATGGTTCGCGTGCTCGACCGCGAGTCACCCTACTCGCTCTATAACACCAGCATTGGCGGCTTCACCATGGGCGCCGACTACGACCAGAAGGACGCCGCCGGATTCATTAACATCCTCGGCCTGGCGCTGAAGATCGAAGCGATGCGGAAGACAGAAAGCAGAAGACGGAAGTAACGCATTAGAGTTTTGCCATTAAAACTCTGCGGCCTTTCTTCTAGCTTATGACTGGCGACTTTCCTTGAATGGGAGGCCCGATGAAACTCTGGGGTGGGCGGTTCGCGGGTGGGCGGCGCGATCCGCTGTTTGAAAAGTTTTCGGAGTCGTTCTCCTTCGATCAGCGCCTGATCCTCTACGACCTGCGCGCGAACCGTGTTTACGTGAAGCACCTGGCGCACGCCGGAGTTCTACGGAAGACGGAGGCGCGCGCCCTGGCGCGTGGACTCGATGCCATCCGGCGTTATGTTGAAGAGCACCCGGCTTGGGCGCGCGCCGAATCAAGCGAGGACGTTCACACCTGGGTTGAGAGCCGCCTCGAGCGTGAAGTGGGCGCGGCGGCCAGGAAACTGCGCACCGGGCGCAGCCGGAATGATCTTGTGGCCACGGAAACCCGCCTTTTTGTGAAGGACGCCATCGACGGGCTTGGCGAAGCCGCAACCGGTCTGCTTGAAGTTCTAGTGGGCATGGCCAAGGCGCACCTGGGTGTTGTCATGCCCGGCTACACGCACCTGCAGCCCGCGCAGCCCATTCTTTTCTCGCACTATCTGATGGCGTATTTTGAAATGTTCTGGCGGGACGCCAGCCGCCTAACGGATTGCCGTAACCGCGCCGATGAACTTCCCCTGGGAGCCGGGGCCTTGGCCGGAACAGCTTTCGCAATCGACCGGGCGGCGCTCGCGCGCGATCTCGGTTTTGCTCGCGTGGCGCGCAACAGCCTGGACGTGACTTCGGACCGTGACTTCGTTTGCGAGCTGTTATTTGCCTGCTCGCTCGCGCAAATGCACCTCAGCCGCCTCGCCGAGGACCTGATCCTCTATTCTTCGCCCGCGTGCGGATACGTTGAGCTTTCGGACGAGTACTCTACCGGCAGCAGCCTGATGCCCCAGAAAAAGAATGCGGACTCGCTCGAATTGATTCGCGGCAAAGCGGCCCGCGGGCTTGGCCGGCTCACCGGCATGCTCGCGCTCCTGAAGGGCCTGCCGCTCGCCTACAACCGTGACTTGCAGGAAGACAAAGTCGCGCTGTTCGACGCGGTGGATACGGCGCGTGAATCCATGCAAGTGGCCGCGCGGGTGCTCTCGACGCTGCGCATTCATTCCGAGAAAATGAAATCGGCAACGCAGCTTGGCTATCTGACGGCTACGGACGTGGCGGATGATCTCGCGCGGCGCGGCGTTCCCTTTGCCGATGCACATGAGCAAGCCGGGAAGCTGGTGCGCTATTGTATTTCCGTGGGAAAGACCTTCGCGGAACTTGAGGCCGGAGAAGCGCGCCAGGTGATCCCATCGTGGGACGCACGCCTGGCGCGGATTGCGGCCTCACCGGAGCTTTCCATCGAGCAGCGCAACGTGACCGGCGGCACGGCGCGAAACCAGGTGGCGAGGCAAATCGCCGCCGCCGAGCGAACGGTGCGGCGCCTCAAAAATCAAACTACTCTAAAAACTCGACCTGGACCGCGGAAGGGCACGGTTTTAACCGTGCCGGAAACGCCCTCACCCGCCACTTCGTGGTCTCCCCTCTCCCAAAGGGCGAGGGGACGGGGGTGAGGGGTGGCGCTCCTGATGCGGTTCATGGTCAAATCACTCACACTCTGGGCGGCTTTGGCTCTGTGCGCGGCGGTCTCAACCACGCCACTGCGCGCCCAGCAGCCCGGTAGCAATTCAAACACAAGCCCCAATCTCACCAGCGATCACATTTTCCGCCCACCCATGGCGGACCCGTTTGAGCCGGCCAGCCGCGTGCGCTTTGGCGGAAGCAATCTGGATTTCGGCCTGGCGTTGCCCCTGGCGGTCTACACCTCCGAAAGCAAGACCTCGGATTGGCAGATCGGGTTTCTCGGCGGCATCGTGGGCCGCTTTGGCGCCGAGCGGACCACGCTCTATTTGAAGTCGGGAGATTTCCACGCCGGGGTTCCGTTCTCTTTCCGCAGAGGGAAATGGTCGACGCGGGCCGAGTTTTATCACGTCAGCTCACACCTGGGCGGAGATTACGAAAACCTAAGCGGTTTTCAGCCGTTCCACTACAGCCGCGAGGCCTTGCAGAGTCTGGTTTCCTACGACGCACCGCATCACCTGCGCGTCTACGGCGGCCCCACGCTTCTGGTGCGAACGTATCCCCACGTCGGACGCTGGGCATTTCAGGCGGGGACCGAATGGTTCCCGTCCTCGCTCTCAGGCAGCCACTGGAAATTTTACATCGCGGATGATTTTCAAACGCGCGGGGAAGTGAGCTGGCAAACCAACATCAGCGTCGAGCCGGGATTGCAGTTCACTACGCGCAAGGGTGAGCCTGTGGCGCGGGCTGAGGCTTGGTTCTACAGCGGGCAGGAACCGTTTGGCGAACTCTACCGCAAGCGGGAGCGCGTGGCGGGCGTGCAACTGATCTTCACGCTCGAACCCGCCATCAAATCGCTCATCATTCACCGGCACTGAGGAAAGTTGCAATGCAGAGTTTTGTCTTTAATACTCTGCGGCATTTTCGCTGGTCGGCTAGACATGCCGTGTGCCGTTATTCCCGCGAAAGCGGGAACCCGCGCGATGGGCAGATCGCATACATCGC
This sequence comes from Terriglobia bacterium, assembly GCA_050745285.1. Taxonomy (GTDB): domain Bacteria; phylum Acidobacteriota; class Terriglobia; order UBA7540; family UBA7540; genus RH2-MAG17b. The sequence goes on along the minus strand of JBOGJX010000192.1, from coordinate 10,155 downwards.
AAAACGCACGATGTATTCGCCATCCGGGCACTGAGGAAAGTTGTAGCGCAGAGTTTTGCCGTTAAAACCCTGCGGTATTTTCGCTGGTCGGCTAGACATGCCGAGCGCCGTCATTCCCGCGAAAGCGGGAATCCACGCGATGGGCAGATCGCATACATCGCAAAACGCGCGATGTATGCGCCACCCCGGCATTAAGGAGAGTTGTAACGCAGAGTTTTGTCTTTAAAACTCTGCGGCATTTTCGCTGGCTCACATGCCGAGCGCTGTCATTCCCGCGGAAGCGGGGATGACTTTCACCCTAACCCAGCACAGCCTGGGCCACGGCCCTATTGCGAGCTGCGGGCTTCCGCCAAGGTCCCACCCGCGGGACCCAGCAGCAGTTTCGGAATCTGCGGAAACAACGTGGCGGCTTTCTTGACCTGCGGATCGTGGAGGGTAGAAGCCTGATTCCCGAAGTCGAGGCCGAAGACCAGGTTGAAGAGCGCCACCCGGAGGTTAGCCTGCAAAAGCCCCTGATCCTTTGACCAATACTCTTCGGGCGTCTTCACGCGCTGCGCGGTGAGGAAATTGCGGAATTCTTCAAGCGTGCTCGCGTCCGACTCAAACGTTTTAGCAATCTTGGGGTGGTAGCTGACATACTCTGAGGCGAAGAGGCTGAACAATCCCCTCTGGTTGAGGAATGTCATCCACGCATCGGGCTTGGGGACGGCGGCCAGAACGTCCGGCGTAATCCCGCCGTCGGCTGAAACCGGCCGCCCATCGGCGGTATGGAATTTCCCATCGGCTTGCGGCTCCGCCCCGGCGGATTGAATGCCCCGGATGGGATCTTCGAGCGCCGTCCCCGGCAGCGGCTTCTGAATCGATCGCCCGCTGGGCGTGAAGTATTCCGAGGTCAGAAGGGCCACGGCTGTCTGGTCACTCAAGGGCATTACCGACTCGACTACCCCTTTTCCAAACGTCGGCTCGCCCACCACCAACGCGCGGTCGTGATCTTGCAGGGCCGCTGTGACCACTTCCGCCGCGCTGGCCGTATTGCCATTCACCAGCACAATCAAGGGAAGGTTCACTTCAATCGGCGCGGGCACGGTAGCGTAGGTTTTTTCCGGCACGGAACGGCCTCGGAGGGTTAGCACTTCGGTTCCAGGCTTCATGAACACGCTACATAATCCCACAGCGGAGGTCAGCATCCCGCCGGGATTGTTGCGCAGATCGAGAATCAAGCCTTTGAGGTTCCCGTAATCCAGCTTCTTGAGCGCGTCCACCACCTCCTGCGGCGTCTTCGATTCGAACGAGGCCACGTGGATGTAGCCGATGCCGCTCGAATAGAGGAAGGCAATATCCACCGTGGGCAATGCCACTTCGGCGGGCTGAAGGTGGAAAGTGACCGGGGATGAGTCACCAGGCCGGAGAACGCTGAGATGAACATCGTGCGACCGTGACTGCTGTAGTAGATGAACAAGTTGCGGGAAGCTCAAACTGCTGAGCAGAATGCCATTGACCGCCACGATCTGGTCACCCGGCCCGAGTCCGGCCCGCCATGAGGGCGACCCCTGCTGAGCTTGGATCACCATCACCTTACCGGTTTGCACGTAAAGGATGGAGCCAAAACCGAGCGTCTCGCCGCGCGTTTCTTGCTGCAGTTGATTGAACTGATCCTGATCAAAGAACGATGAGAAAGGATCCAACGAGGAGAGCATGCCCCGCACACCGCCCTCCAAAATCAGGCGGTCAGGATCAAGCGAATCCATGTAATTGTGCGCGATAGCGCTGTAGACCTGCGCAAACTTCAGGCTCTGCTGAGTGACGTCATCTGTGGGCACGCCGTCTTGAGCCGCCGCCATTTGGGGTAGAGCGCCTCCCACGACAAGCAGGAGAAGGACTCCAATGAGAAGAGTGTGGCTGTTTCGTAGCATTGTGCGCAAGTGTTCAGTATAACCCGGAGCAGAACCGAAGGCAGAATGCAGTAGCCAACTGTAGCGCAGCGCGGCGGAGCCGCAAGTGAATTGTGCCTCCCGTGCTTCGCGTCGTCATTCCCGCGAAAGCGGGAATCCATCGCCATGGGCCCCCGCTTTCGCGGGGGCGACGTACAGATGTGGTGTGGGCCCGAAGAGTTTGCTAAAAAACAAGAAATTACGACCTTGCAATGCAGAGTTTTGCATTTAAAACTCTGGGGCCTTCTCCATTTGGATTTTGGATTTGCGGTTGGCTGGCAAGGTTGAAAGCGAGTTAGGCGGGCCGCCCCCTTCTGCCTTCTTGCGTGGCTCCTCGTTGTCCGGCGGAAAGGCCGCAGACCTGAAAAACGCAGGTCTGCGCTACCCCATCCTCTTCGGCGCATTTGAATCCGGCATTCTGACTCCGGGCGATCAAGGCCGACTCCCTTTGGGAACTCCGTCGAGGACGCGCCTGCGCACTTGCTCGGCTAGCTGTAGAGCTTCTTGCGCGATCCGGCGATCTGGCCAAAACTCGAGGTCGTAACGTACCTCGACCGCATAAGAACTCAGTTCCGTCAGGTCCAGCCCGCTCAGGGGTCAGCCAGGAAGCGCCTCGCCAAGGTGTTGCATCTCCTCTAAATTGTGGGTGCGCTGAAAAGGTTGTCCCCGGAGTGCGAGCAAGCCCTTCAGATACTTCTCAACGGCTTGCTGCGCATGAAAGCAGGCGGTATCGTATGGGCCGTCACCTTCTACCATGCACTTCGCTGTGTTGATGTCGCTCTCTGCCTTGCGAAACCAGCCCCGCGCGAGCGCGAGTTCATCGGCCATAAAGGGGTTTTCCCTCGTTGAGGATTGTTGTGATAAAGGCGTTTGGAACGCCCGACCACTCCTTAACCTCTTCCGGGGTCCATACCATCACGTCTTTGGCCGGAAAGACGCCGACCAGCGCCCGCAGATATTTCGCCGCGCGTTTGTAGCGGGGCAAGCTCGATTCCTCGATGATTAAAAGGTCAAGATCACTGTCCCGACCGGCCTGCCCTGTCGCGCGTGACCCGAAAAGGACAATCTTAACCGGTGACCCAACCGCAAGGATGCGGTGCACGACCTCTTCGAGAGTTCTATCAGTTACCGGAGGATAGTCTAAAACGCGGCTCATGCCTGAATCCTTTGACGTTGCCATAAATAGAATAACATCTTGGCGGCTCTTTTTCCCGCTGCGGCCTTATTCGTAGCGTAGGGCCACCATCGGGTCCACTTTCGTGGCCCGGCGCGCGGGGATGTAACACGCCAGCAAGGCTACTCCTACCAACACGCAGGCAACTACCACAAATGTTTCCAAGTCGGTCGGCCCCACGCCAAACAGCAGGCTTTGCAGGAAGCGCGTCAATCCCAGCGCCGCAATCAAACCGGCGCCAACGCCGATCAGAGCCAGGATGAATCCTTGCCTCACCACCATCTTCAGCACGTCGCTTCGCTGCGCGCCAAGCGCCATGCGGATGCCGATTTCGTGCGTGCGCTGGCTCACAGAGTATGAAATCACGCCGTAAAGACCCAGCGCGGCGAGCAGCACGGCGCAGAGGGCGAACAGCGCTCCCAAAAGCGTCTCGAAGCGGCGCGGCGCCACGGAGCTCTCAACAATCGTCTTCAGAGTCTCCTCGCGCGGAATGGCCACTTGCGGATTTATGCTCCAGATCGCGCGGCGAATGGCGGTTGCCGCCCCGCGCGGGTCCATCCCCGTTCGCACCACAAGCGCCTCTTCCCGCCGGCTGAATTCCCACAGCGGCACATACACGGCAAGAGCCGGGGGCTTATCGGGACCGGTGCGGAAGTCTTTTACCACTCCAACCACCTCACACCAAGGCCCAGAAGGCGATCCCTCAATATGCATTCCGATCGGGTCGCGGTCGGGCAATACCCTTTGAGCGACGCTCTCTGAAATGATGGCAACGTCCTTGCCACGATCATCGACGGAAAACATTCTTCCTTTCACCAGTGGCATCCCGATCGCCTTGAAATAGCCGGGGCTGACAAAACGGAACTCGCCCATGGCTCTCTCCTTGACAGGTTGGGGAGCTTCACGGAATTGAATAAGGTTGCCCCAGTCGTCTCCCATCAAGGGCAGTTTGCTGGTGAATCCGGCGCTGCGCACTCCGGGAAGCGCGCTAACCTTTTCCAATACGGTTGAGAAAAACTTGTCTCGCTGGGCCGGAGTTCGGGATTCATTCGGAGGCGCGATCACGTCAACGGCAAGAACGCGCTGCTCCTCCAACCAGGCGTTGGCGCTGAACACGCGCATGAGGCTCTTGGCGAGCAACAGCGCCCCCACCAGTAGTACCGCGCAAAGAGCGACCTCGCTGCTTACCAGGATTCCGCGCAGCCGCGCGCCTTGCTTAATGCCGCTGACCGTGGGGCCGGCGGACTTCAACGCCTCCACGGGTTCAACTCGCGCGAGACGGAGCGTGGGAAGCACGGCAAAAAGCAAGCCGGCAACAACTGAAATCCCGAGGGTAAACCACAAAACGCGAGGATCGATCTGAACCTCATGCAGGCGAGGGATGCCAAGCGGAGCGTGCCTGACGAGTAATTCAAGCCCCCCATAGGCGAAGAGCAAGCCCAGCGCCCCGCCCGCAGCCGCCAAGATCAGGGCTTCAGTCAACAACTGGCGCGTGAGCCGCCGCGGCGTGGCCCCGAGTGCCGTGCGCACCGCGACCTCGTGCACGCGGGCAGCGTTCTTCACCAGCAGCAGATTGGCCAGATTGACACAAACGATCAGCAGCACGAACAGCGCGGCGACGATCAGCATCCATAGGGCCTGTTGCGCCGTGCCAACAATGACCGTCTTTAAGGGAACGAGCATCGCCTCCAAGCCGAAGCCGCTTGAATCGCGTTTTGCAATCTGCGTTTCGATGACATCGAGCTGCGCCAGGGCTTGCTGCTGGGTTATTCCGGGCTTCAACCGGGCGACGACTGTCAAATTGTGCATGCCGTTGCCCGGTTGACTCTCTTGCTGACTCAATCCCAGGGGCCGGAAGAACTGTGGGGTTTGAGCAAGCAGCTTGGGGAAGCGGAAACTTGCGGGAAGGACACCCACGACGGTATAAGGGGTACCACCGAGCGTGATACCCTTACCGATGATTTTGGGATCGGCGTGGAAGGTGTTCTGCCAAAGCTGATGAGTGAGGATTGCCACATGGTTGCGGCCCTGTTTGTCCTCCTCAGCCAAAAACGTCCGGCCGATCTGCGGTTCGATGCCGAGCATGGAGAAGAAATCCGCCGAAACACGCGCGCCGTGCACTTGTTGCGGGCGACCCGTGCCGGTGAGATCGTCCGTAACCGACTCGAGCGCCGCGTAGGCGGAAAATGCGTGGCAATCGCGGCGCCACATCAGAAAATTGCCCCCATTGACGGCTACCCACGGACCGTACTGGTTCCATTGCGGCACCACCTCGCGCACCACGTAAAGCCGCTGCGGTTGATGGTATGGAAGCGCCCGCAAGAGAATGCCGTTGACCATCGAGAAGATGGCCGTGGTCGCGCCAATTCCGAGTGCAAGCGTGATGATGGCCACCGCCGTGAAACCGGGATTGCGCCGCAATTGGCGAAGACCATACCGTAGGTCTTGCCAAAGGTCAGCCAAAAAGTTTTTCCTCGATCCACCGCCCAACACAACCGGTTGTTGCGTCACGGGATGCTCGACCCGCTGCAATTCCTCAGCCAACAGATTCGTACCGGTTAACTCTTCGAGCGCGGTGCGATAGGCTGTCTCTGCGGGAATTCCGCTCACCAGCAACTCTTGGTAACGGTCTTCCAAGTGCTGGCTGAGTTCTTCGACAATTTCCGCCTCGCGCGCCGGCTCAAGCTTCAGTCCTGACAACCTTTTCGTGATTTCATGTTTCCATTCAGGCATAATTGGGTCTCCACAGCCGCCGGGAATCGGGCTCAGGAATTCGGGGACGTGTGGCGCAGACTTTTGCTTTTAAAAGTCTTCGCTTTTTCGTTCGGGCCAATCAAAAGCCGCAGAGTTTTAAAGGCAAAACTCTGCGCTACGCCCTTCACCAATTCGCGGTCAAGCATACGGAAATATATATCATTCATAGCAACATATAGTCTAGGAGTATTTCTAGAAAGTCAAGTCGCCAGCGCCGTTGTGCGCAACGACGCCGATGAAGCCGCAAGCGAATTGGGCATCCCGTGCTTCGCGCCGTCATTCCCGCGAAAGCGGGAATCCACACGGACAATGGGCCCCCGCTTTCGCGGGGGCGACAGCAAAGGGCCGACTGCGTCAGCCGAAAAGGATTGCTGAAAAACAAGAATTTACGACCTTGCAATGCAGAGTTTTGCCATTGAAACTCTGCGGCCTTTCCCATTTTGGATTTGCGAGCAGCAGGCAGGCTGAAAACGGATTGCCGGGCGTAAAAGCCGCAGAGTTTTAAAGGCAAAACTCTGCGCTACTTCTGCCTTCCCCGGCTCTCTTGCAACGCGCGCGCGAATCTGCCAGACTTCGTTTTCTCTAATCCAGAGCCTCAGGAGTTCCACATGACCAACCACAAACTTACGCGCCGCGGCTTTATGGCTCGCACTGGCGCTGTGATGGGCGGGATTTCCGCCGCCACGGCGCTTCCCGGCGGTGCAGCGATGGCGCAGAATGCCCACGCGCGGAAGTTTTATACCAACCTCAGCCTCGGACGCCTGGGATTCAGCGGCACGTTTGAGCAATCGGTCGAGCTCGCGCACACGTATGGCTTCGAGGCGGTCGATCCCGACACAAACCTCTTTGCGCGGCTGTCGGATGGTGATCTGAAGCGCCTGCTCGCGGACCTCGCCGCCAAGAATCTGACGTTCGGCGCAGCCGGCCTGCCGGTGGACTTCCGCCACGATGATGCAGCATTCAATGAGAGCTTAAAGGCCCTTCCAGAGTATTCCAAGACGCTGGCGCGCGCGGGCATCGTGCGCTCAAGCACGTGGATCATGCCGTCGAGCAATAGCCTGACGTATCTGCAGAACTTCCGCCAGCACGCATGCCGCTTGCGCGCGTGCGCAAAAATCCTGGCGTCACACGGCCAACGCCTGGGGCTTGAATACGTCGCGACGCGCACATTGTGGCGCAGCGGGCGTCAGCCTTTCATCCACACCATGTCTGAAATGAAGGAGCTTGAGGCGGCCATCGGAACAAACAACATGGGCATCCAGTTGGATAGCTGGCATTGGTACAACGCGGAGGAGACCGCCGGGGATATTGAATCGCTCTGCAGCAAAGGCGTGATCACCGTGGACTTCAATGACGCGCCGCGCCTGCCACTCGACCAGCTTCGAGATGACCACCGCGAGTTACCGGCCGCCACCGGCGTGATCCCGGCAAAGCAATTCCTGGGCGCGCTTGTGGCCATCGGATACGACGGGCCTATCCAGGCCGAGCCCTTCAATGCCCAATTGCGCATCATGCCGCTCGACTCCGCCGTGGCTGCCGCAGCCGCCGCCATCCGCAAGGCGTTCGCCGAGGCGGGGCTTTCCTGGACGCGAGACGGGCGCGGGTAACTTTTTACGGGCAATCGCCTTGCCGATTCACGAGGCGGATGCGGCCAATGCCTTTCCCATCTTCCTGATTAGCCACGATAATCAGGGCTTTTCTTCCGCTCCCCCCTCCAATGACGCAGGTTTCCTCGCCACCCCAGGGCGACCGCTCGACTCGCAACGGTTCTTGCCTTGAACACAACGATGCGAAAAAAACCATTCTCTGCAGGGAAAGACGTGGATTTGATGGACAGGACGATCGCAGTACGGCGCGGTGGCGTAAAGGCAGACGCAAGGGAACAGATCAGCCCGATCAACTCCGGCAGCCAGATCACGAAGGAAGCGCGGTTAGAAGGGCTGCGGTTCCACGATTGCCGGCGCCACGCAATCACGGAGCATGCCGAGTCTCAAGCGAGCGACCAGACGATCATGTCGATTGCCGGGCATATTGATCGCAAGATGCTCGATCACTATTCGCACATTCGGATGGAAGCCAAGCGGAGGGCCGTGGAAGCCCTCGAGACTAAGCAGCAGATTACGTCAACCGGTCAAAGGACGAAATCTACGTCACAAAATACGCCACAAATGAAATTTTGCCTGATGTTGATTTACCAAAAGTTATTGAAAAAACTGGCGGGGACGACGGGGCTCGAACCCGCGACCTCATGCGTGACAGGCATGCGTTCTAACCAGCTGAACTACGTCCCCATAAAAATAGCAAAGCTTAACCCACGATGGTCGGGAGCCCAGAGGGCGCTCCGGGTGAACGGAGAGTCCATTATACGTGATGTTCACGGATTTGTCGCTTGGGGGAATGCGTCTGGCAGTGGTTCAGTTTTAGAAATCACATGGACTTTAGAAGTCCACTCTTCCAGATTGTCCACGCGCCGTGCAGTTAGGCGGCGTAAGTAAATAAAGGTATCAACCCGTCCTCATCCTTTGACGATGTGTCGGGGTCGATGGGGTCTGATGGACGCAGTTCCATTCGCCATGAAACTTATCAAGTCGAAACAGGATGCCACCTTTATTTGTTTACGCCGCCTTAGCGGCGAAGTCCCTTTAGCTCCTCGTCTCGGCGTGGTGCCGGACATCGACGCCGTCGACCAAGAACAGCACGTCCTCGGCGATGTTTGTGGCGTGGTCGCCAATGCGCTCGAGGTTCCGCGCCACAAAAATGAGATCCAAGCCCTGGTGAATGCGGTCGGGATTTTCTTCCATATAGCGGATCAGCTCTTTATAAATTCCTGTCCTGAGGTCATCCACCGCGTCGTCTGAAACGAGCACGTTCCGCGCGAGCTCCGCATCTTTTTTCACGAAGGAATCGAGACACTTCCTCACCATGGACTCGACCAGGTTCGCCATATAGGGGATATCGATCAAGGCGTTGACCGCCGGCTCGTGCATCAGGCAGACGGCGCGCTCGGCCACGTTGTAGGCCAGGTCGCCCATACGCTCGAGATCGTTATTGATCTTGATCGCGGAGGTGATCAGGCGCAGGTCGGTAGCGACCGGCTGCTCAAGGGCCAGCAGACGCACGGCCATCTCGTCAATCTCGATTTCCATCTGGTTGATCCGCGCTTCGGTCTTGAACACGAGTTCGGCCAGACTTTCGTCCCGCTCAACCAGGGAATGAACGCTCCGGTAAATGGCGGATTCCACCAGCCCGCTCATTTCGAGCAGCCGCTTACGAAGCTCATCGAGTTCTTCCTCAAAATGGCGCAAACCGTTTTCTCCTCACTCAAAGATCCAACATGTTGCTGAAAAGGCCCTCACCCACCGCGGCGGGAAGCACTGCTTCCCCGCGGTCCCCCCTCTCCCGCCGGGAGGGGGCTGGCCTATTTACTTTTTCCCGGCCCTCTCCCTTGGGGAGAGGGTGGCGAGCGGAGCGAGCCGGATGAGGGGTCTTGGCCGAACCTTTCAGAGCAATCATTGATTCATCGATTCAATGACTCAATGGAACAATAATTCAATGTTCCTTGACGGCCACGGATATCCCGTCGCGCAGCGGGATGATGGTGGTAAAGAAATTTTTGGAGCGGTAGAGCTTGCGGTTGAACTCCTGAATAGCTCTGGTGGCCGCATCGTCTTTCCCTGCGGCTTTCGTCACGCGGCCTGACCACAACACATTATCCGTCACCAGCATTCCTCCCGTGCGCAGGCGCGGCGTTGCGAGGCGCAGAACCTCCGGATACTGGACCTTATTCACGTCGTTGAAAATCATATCGAATTGGCCCTCGGTGGATTTCAGGAGCTTGAGCGCGTCGCCGGTGAGGATCTGAACCCTGTCGAGCACACCGGCGCGGCGCAGGTAGGCTTCCGCGCGATGGGAGTTCAGCGAGTCGTTATCCGTATAGAACACGGTGCCCTTCGTTCCCACGGCCCGCGCCAACCACAGCGTTGAATAGCCGATAGCCGATCCCAACTCAAAGACGCGCCGCGCGCCAATCGAGCGCGCCAGTTGAAAGAGAACCCGGGCGCACGCCGGACCCACGATGGGCACCTTGAACTTGGCCGCGTAACGTTCCATATCCCGCAACACGGCATCGCGCGCCGGAAGGATGCTATCGAGATATTTTTCGATGCTGCTCTCAAGAATTTTGCTCATGGGTCTCCTTTGTCAGTCATCTGCGTCGCGCCGGCCGGAATCGCACCCAAGGGTAGCCACGGCACGGTTTGTGTGCCGTGGGTGTTTGCGCATCCAAATGGTAAATGC